>NZ_AAWS01000006.1 GCF_000169175.1 Microscilla marina ATCC 23134 | reverse complement strand
GTTACCTGTGATGCCAATGATGTAGAAAACGACCAAGAAGTGTATGTAAAACACCCTTCTCTGGTGGCAGAAGTCCTCTCTAAGTCTACCCAAGGCTATGACAAAAACGAAAAGCAAAAAGCGTATATGCGCTTGCCTTCACTTGAGTATTACATGTTGATAGAACAAAATACTTGTGAAATAGAGCTTTACAGCCGCCAAAAAGATTTATGGTCTTATACTCTTTACAATGCCCCCAATCAAGTAATTGCCTTGCCCAAGTTGAACTTAAGCCTTAAGGTAAGTGATATTTATAAGCGAGTAAAGTTTGATTAATTGTCAACCAACCGACATTTCGTTTCCTCCTAATTGCCTTTCTTTGTCTTATCATCCAATCAAAGCATACCTTCGTAGGTTTGTTATATTACTTGTCTGAGTTGCAAACAAGTATGATTAAAAGAGGGCAATCCCTCCATTTTGTTAGAAATCAATATCTATATGAATAAATTCTTGTTTTTGATAAGTTTGGTCACCCTTTCTTTTCTAAGTTGTCAGGCACAAACCTCATCCGATAAAACCACAGCTGACTACAAAACCAAAGGTAAATACCCTGCCCCCGAAATAAACACGCCTTATGGTTGGCTCAATACCAACAAATCGTGGCAAATCAAAGATTTTAGAGGCAAGGTGGTATTGCTCGACTTCTGGACATTTGGTTGCATCAATTGTCAGCACATAATCCCTGATTTGCGCAAGCTGGAAAAAGAATTCCCCAACGAGTTGGTGGTGATTGGGGTACATTCGGCAAAGTTTTATTCAGAACGAGCCAACAAAAACATCCGAAAAGCAATACTTAAATTTGGCATTGAACACCCTGTAGTCAATGATGCTAAGTTTAAGGTATGGCAAAGCTATGGGGTAAATGCTTGGCCTACTGTAGTACTCATCGACCCTGAGGGAAGAGTAGTGGGCAATGCCGCCGGGGAGGGGTTTTACAATGCGGTACGTTTGTACATTCAGAAAATGGTCAAAGAACGAGGCGACAAGATCAACCGCACGCCGCTCAAGTTTATGCTTGAGAAAGACCAACAAGGCAACAAAACCAAGCACACCTTTTTGCGGTTTCCTTCCAAAATTATTCAAGGCGACAAGGGTGAGTTATATATTTCAGACAGTGGCAACAACCGTATTCTCAAAATAGATAAAAATGGCAAGGTGCTCTTGCAAATCGGCAGTGGAACTCAAGGCTTAAAAGATGGAGACTTTGACAAGGCTACTTTTTATGAACCCCACGGGTTGGCACTTAAAGGTGATTTTTTGTATGTGGCAGATACCAAAAACAATGTAATAAGACGGGTAGACCTGAAACGCAAAAAGGTAAAAACTATAGCAGGCGATGGTCGGTTAGACTATTACTTTGGCAAAGAGCGCTGGGGTGTTGCTGTGAATCCTAACAGCCCTTGGGACTTATGGATTGACGGAGAGGTAATGTACATTGCCAACGCTGGAAACCATCAGATTTTGACGATGGATTTACAAACCAATCTAGTCAAACGTTTTGCTGGCAGTGGGCGCGAAGCCCTGACCGATGG
This sequence comes from Microscilla marina ATCC 23134, assembly GCF_000169175.1. Taxonomy (NCBI): domain Bacteria; kingdom Pseudomonadati; phylum Bacteroidota; class Cytophagia; order Cytophagales; family Microscillaceae; genus Microscilla; species Microscilla marina. The sequence continues at coordinate 293,961 of NZ_AAWS01000006.1, read as the reverse complement.
CAGTTTTCGTAAGTCGGCGTTTAATCAACCCAGCGGTTTAGTCAAGAATGGCAATACTTTGTATGTGGCAGATAGTGAGGCAAGTGCCATTCGTGCCATTGACTTGGCAAAGGGAGAAGTAAGTACACCATTGGGTAAAGGTTTGTTTGAGTTTGGCGATGTAGATGGTAAGGCAAACAAAGCGCGTTTGCAACATGCCGTGGGGGTTACTTTTCGTGCAAACAAACTCTATATTGCCGACACTTATAACGGCAAAATCAAAACGTTTGACCTTAAGACCCAACGCTTAAAAACTTTTGTGGCTGGGCTAAATGAGCCCAATGATGTAATGTTTGTAGGCAATGCTATGTGGGTGTCTGACACCAACAACCATCAAATAGTTAAAATAGACCTCAACACTCTGAAAAAACAAGTAGTGAAAGTGGGTAAATAAAGTAATAAGAGACAAGGTACAAGCGACAAGTATGCTTTTAGAGCTTTTTGCTCCTGCTATGTTATTACAACATTTAGGAATAATTAACTTACCCTAAAAGTTCTCTTCACTTGAAACTTGACGCTCATACCTTGTTGTTTCATTTACTGTTCAACAAATAACAAAAATCTTTTTCATAGGCAATAATTCCTGCCTGAGTGCTCATCAGGCTACTTTCGGTAGTAAGAATACTACAATCAAACGATTGCAGAACCTTAAAGTCCTGGCTACGTCTTACCCGCATTTGGTCATCGTCAGGTTCAAACACAATGCCTGCCTGAGGCGAAGTGGCTTTGTAAGCAAAGTGCCTCTGCCCTGATAATAACTCTCCGCTCATTTTCATTTGCAACCCATCAATACTAAAGTATTCATATTTTCGGGTAACCTCACCTACCAATTGTTCATCATAACTTACCCAACCTACATTGCCTTGAATGTGAACAGAGGCAATCAACGGTAGGGCAGATTTTACAGTAGAAATACTGTGCCCTGAATGATAGAATACATATTGTACCCCACCCGTGTTTTGGATCAAGCCATTGAAAACATCAAAACCAGGCACAAACACTGGTGTTTGCTCAATGCGAATAAAATCTTTGGTAATATCATCTAAATGCACCCAACGTTTATGTTCACCATCCAGTACGACCAATATATTGTCGATTAGCTTGTACCTGGCTTTCGCCGAAAGGCTAAAATTGCTAATGAGTTGAAAACCTCCACCGTTGAGCAAATGATATAGTTTACCTTGGTATAAAGCCAAAATATTTTTTTCTCCTGCAAACCACTCTAGCTCCTCTTGTGGCAAATAAGCTGGCAATTGTGCTGAAGCAATACTGTGTTTAAGTATTACATACCCTTGATTGCTGGTGTCATATATCAAAGTTTGGTGATTGGTAATGACCAAACCCAGGTTTTGCTGAAATACTGCCCTGATGATATACTCGTCAGGCTTGGGTTGGTATACTTCTTTAACGGCTAAGTTGCCCGCTGTAACCGTGGCAGGGGCTACTACTGGAGTTGTTACACTAGGTGCTACAGGTTGCCCTACCGTAAGCATAAACCGTTCACCTTCAACATACAACAATTCAAATTGTTGCTGTAAAGCTACATCTTTTACTGGTAGGTAACATTTAGGTATGATAAGGTTGGAGTCGTTGGCAAATACTGGAATCTTACGCACCATACGCTCTGCCATTGCCTTGTATAGCTTATGAACCCCCTTGAAAGGGTGCATATAAGTAAGGAGGTTAAAAACCACTACTGACAAAGCAAAATAATCGCTGTTTTTTGACACAATGCCTTTATACAAGTAATCCCTGATTTCGTCAAACAATACCCCCGAATGAGTATGAATGGGGGTTTCATAAGCGTCTACATCTATAAACTTGAGGGTACCTTGTGGGTTTACCATAATATTGTAACCACTCAGGTCGCCAATGACAATGTCCTGACTATGCGCCTGGTCTACAATTGAGGGCAACTGTTGAATCAAATCATTTTTAAAGCCAGCGTCTATTTGGTTGGTTGTACAATAGTTTTTTTTGAACAAAGCCGCCAATGGCACAAAATCGGGAGGCAAATACTCCATCGTGAAACCTATAGCCCCCTTTTGAGTGTTGGCTTTTTTGCCTTTTTTTTGATAAATCAAATCAATTGGGCGCACAAAATAAGTAGCATCTAACACGCTTAAGGCATCTTTTTGGGCTTGACCCAAGTGTGTTACGTTTGGGTCAAGATATATTTTGGCCACCTGATCAGGGCGCTCAGGAATGGTCAGAATTTTACCTTCGCCTCCCCGCCTTATTTCATATTGATCATCAATTGTAATGGTATGACCATTTTCAGTAATTGCTTTCATTGTGCTATGGGGTCAACCAAGTTAAAACTTAATTCTGAGAATACTCAAATCATCAGCTGGCAAATAACCATACTGTTTTTGTAAGATGTTGACTTTACGGCTCAGCATATTTTGAGTACTTTCGAGCGTATTGTCCAGCAACAAAAACTCTATTGGGCTAAAATCAGCGGGATTATCTGTTTTATGGGTGCGAAAAGTATCAATGCCATCAGTAGAAATACTAATATCTTTGGGCTGATCTACCTTAAAAATATGTTCTTGCTTTTGCTGCCATTGATCAAAACTGTGGTTGAGATGATACGCCATATAATCAGGCATATTTTCTTGGTCTATCTCCGTAATTTTGCCATCAATGGCTATTATACCATCACCAATAGACATAATATAAGCTTGCTTGAGGTTTTCATCGTACACCAGCAAAATCAAAGTCGATAAAATTTCGGTATTGGCAAGCCCCAATTGTTTGCGAGCATCGCGTAGCTCCCAAAATAATTTTTGAAGCACCTGTGTGGCTATTTTCTCGGCACTAGGTGGCGGAGACTCAAACAATAAGCGTTCTTCCTGAGAAATACCTTTGCTTATTTTTTTGAGCAATTTGCCCATCAATGCTGAAGCAAAATGAGAATCTTCGCCTGATGAACAACCATCGAGCACCGCTCCCAAATAATAACTTTCCCCCATAAATGTACTAATGAGAAAATCTTCACAATATACAGGGTGTAGCTCTCCTTTTTTAACTGTTGAATATATTTTCATAAGATAGATATTGATAGTTGGCTTACGTAACCAGTGGTTTCACGGCAATTTATACAACTTCAAACAATGTTACCTCGTAATTCACTGATTAGTTCATAACCAAATTAACAAAAGCATGCAGAAGAACCAAATAGTAAAAATAAGCAAACGATTAAGTTATGTATTACGTCACCGTCCCGAAGAGATAGAGTTGATCATGGATGAGGAAGGTTGGGTAGAAGTAGACTTGTTATTAGATAGGTTTTCTAACAATTATTTCCCTATTACTTTGGCAGACCTGCAAAAGGTAGTGGCACAAAACGACAAAAAGCGTTTTGCTTTTAGTGATGATGAGGCTTATATAAGAGCTAGTCAGGGACACTCTATCCAGATTGATTTGGGGTATGAGGCTATCAAACCACCTGCTCAACTCTATCACGGCACTGCTACTCGTTTTGTCCACAGTATTCGTGAGCAAGGGCTTAAGAAAAGAAACCGTCACCACGTTCACCTTTCGGCAGATATAGACACCGCTACAAAAGTAGGGGGGCGCCATGGGCAGCCTGTAATTTTAACTGTAAATGCCTTGGACATGCAACAAGATGGATACAAATTTTTTCAGTCTGAAAACGGTGTGTGGCTTACCGACCAGGTGCCTGTACAATACCTTGAGTTTCCTGAGGAGAATTAGCTATCAAGCTACTTTTTCGAGTGCTTCTATCAGCCTGTTCCTTTGCCCAGACAATTTGCAGCTTGCTCAAAGCAAACTTGATTTAGAGGAGTATCGAGCCAAACCTACAGGAATTTGGAGTTTTTATGGGTTCTTCACAATGTGTTGGTAAAGGAACTATTCTGCAATTTTTCATCAAGAATTACTCCTCTAAGGCTTAAAAAATAGTTCAGAATAGTAGCTTCAAGCTTTTATCACTACCTTTATGGCTTATTTAATTTTTTTATAAAACTCCTCTGCAATGACTGCACAAAACGGAAACAAAGTTAAGGTACACTATACTGGCAAATTAACTGATGGAACTGTCTTTGACTCATCTCGTGATCGTGAACCACTCGAATTTACCATAGGCGCAAAACAAATGATTGCCGGATTCGAGCAAGGTGTAATTGGAATGGGACTAGGCGAAAATAAAACCATCAACATTCCCAGCGACCAAGCGTATGGTCCTGTGAATGATCAACTGTTGGTAGAAATGCCTTATGAAGATCAATTAAAGCAAATGGACGTAAAGGTAGGTACAGAATTGCCTGCTCAACTTGCCAATGGTAATCAGATCATGGTAGTCGTAAAAGAGATCAAAGATACTACTATTTTAGTAGACGCTAACCACCCATTGGCGGGCAAAGACCTGATATTTGATATTGAAATGGTAGAGATTGGTTAATATTTAGGGTTTGGCTTCAATTACCAGGTATTTGAGTATTTTGAAGCATTGTAATTCACAAAGTTGAATTTCCTGTTTGACAGAAATGAACCTACTACAACTAAAAAAGCCTTTTGGCAAACAGGCATTGTTTGGCAAAAGGCTCTTTTTTTATGCAACACTTGATGGCTTCAATATTATTTTAGTTTGATTTTTTTCTCTCCTCCTATATCATACGTAAACACGACTTTCTTTTTAGACAGGTTTTCAAACAGAGGGCGCAAGAGGTTTTCCCCACTGACCCTGGTTCTTTCTATGATATTGGCTTGCTTGGCAGCTTGTGGCAAATGATTTTCGGCTATTTTGTATGCTTGATCAATCAACTTACTACGGTCGGCAAACAAGGTAGTATTGCGGGTGTCGAATACCTTAGATTCACTGTGGTTTACCTTAGAGTAGCAGATTTCGGGACGAGGTAAGCGAATGTATACCGTATCTTTTTTCTCTATTATATCTTCGGTTTTTACTTTTTTTAGGTTGATACAACCCACTACTTCTCCTGTTACCATGAGCACCACTTTGGGATCGGGCAAGTAAGCCTTTATTACTTCGTGCTCTACCATATCTTTGTATTTATAACGAATCAACTCCAGGTTACCCAAAGCTTCTATTTTCTTGAGCACCACATTATGGGTAGTTACAGGTTTATCGGCGGGCAAAAAGGCAAATGTTCCGGTAGTATAAAATCCCCAGAAAACGATGCCTGCTACGGCACCAAGCAAAAAAAAGATAATAGATGTAAAGCTACGTATCATGGTGATGTTTTTGGTGTTCAGTTTTATGCTGACTGTTTACAAAAATAGCAGAATTTTGGCAAGATGTATGAAACTCTCCCTTAAATTGTAAGGATTCATCACTCAATCAGTCCATCGCCTTACACCTCTGGGCTACTGCTTGGGTTTTATTTTGGGGCGGATCATAAAAGCCTCTGTAATAAAACCTATACCATACGCCAACAGTTGAGTCCATACTGCCACTACACTAAAGGCAGCCACTACTGTATTTTGCTCTTTGGTGGCAGCGTCTGAAAACACAATAAGTGAATACAATGCAAACCCTGACACTTGCAGCAACGACAAGTTGAGATTAATAAATGGCATAATGGGTAATAACAGTGCTGCCAATGTAAATATTGCCGGAAACAGGTGTACAAGTTTGATTTGTCCTTTGTGATAACGGTTAATATTGATACGGGCACGCCCAAAAAAATGAAGTTGCTTATAAAACTGTTTAAAGTTAGTGCGTCGTTTGTGGTATACGTGGGCTTCGGGAATAAGCCCTGTGGTAAACCCATTTTTAATGATACGAATGCTAAACTCTATGTCTTCACCCATTCGGGGTAAAATATAGCCTTTGGTTTTTTCGTATACCTCACGCGATATGCCCATATTAAAGCTTCGCGGATGAAAGGTTCCCCCTAAACGTTTTTTGTTGCCACGTATGCCCCCTGTGCTCATAGGCGAGGTCATGGAGTAACTAATGGCTTTTTGCACATTGGTAAACGAGTCAGCGGCTTTATCAGGGCCGCCAAAGGCATCAAGAAAATTTTCAGAAAGACGGTGATGGACTATTTCCAGGTATTTCTCTGGAATCAGACAATCAGAGTCAAACACAATGAAGTAATCACCTACGGCATGTGCATAACCATAGTTACGGGCAAAACCCTGTCCTTCATTCTTTTTAAAATGATAGTGTATATCCAGAATACCGACAAACTGTGCCACCGCTTCATCACATTTATTGGTAGAGCCATCTTCTACAATGATCACTTCAAAGTTTTTGTAAGTTTGACGGGTGAGGCTATCCAGTAACTCTTGCACCTCATCAGGGCGATTGTATACTGGAATAATGATTGAGTACTTCATAGGTTTTTTAAGTGTTGGAGTCGGTTTTTGTTATATCAGAGGCTGTCATTTTGCTATGATTAATCCCCAACTTTTCGGCTACTATATATTCGTGGGTTTGAGGAGAGTTAACCACCATCATTTCGCCCAGAAAACCTGCCAAAAACAATTGAACTCCAATAATAATGGTGACTAACGATAAGTAAAACAATGGGCGGTTGGTAACCAGCGAGCCCATTTCGGTGCCAAAGTAAGTGGCAATGAACTGATCTAAAATAAGCCAGGCAGCACTGGCAAAACCTACTAAAAAAAAGATAATACCAAAGGCTCCGAAAAAGTGCATAGGGCGTTTCCTGAATCGGGTAACAAAAGTAATAGATAGTAAGTCGAGCGGTCCGCGAATAAAACGTTTGATGCCTCCAAACTTAGTATTACCATATTTACGGGCTTGGTGCTGCACTACTTTCTCGCCAATTTCTTTGAACCCTGCCGATTTAGCTATTACAGGAATGTAACGGTGCATTTCACCGTATACTTCTATGCTTTTTACTACTTGATAGTCATAAGCTTTTAAGCCACAGTTAAAGTCATGCAACTTGATCCCCGAAAACCAGCGGGTAAAAGCGTTGTATACCTTAGTAGGAAGGGTCTTGGTGATAGGGTCATAACGTTTTTTCTTCCAACCCGACACCATATCATATTTGTCTTCAACAATCATTTTATACAATCCCGGAATCTCATCGGGGCTGTCCTGCAAATCAGCATCCATAGTAATTACTACTCGCCCTTGTACCTCTTTGAAACCAGTATTCAAAGCTGCCGATTTACCATAGTTGCGGTTTAAACGAATGCCCTTCAGACAATGGTTTTGGGCGGCGAGTTTTTCTATAATCTGCCACGATTTATCGCGACTGCCATCGTCTACCATAATCACTTCATAACTAAACTTGTTAGTTTGCATCACTCGCTCAATCCAGGCACACAACTCTGGTAAAGATTCTTCTTCATCTAACAGAGGTACTACTACCGAAATATCCAGGTTTGTTTTAGACACTACTATTGACTTTTGTTTTGTTTGACAAACAAAGTTATAAATTTAAGCAACGTTTTCAGAATAAGTATTCGCTTTAATATTGCTCAGGCTTACTTTTGACTATAAACAGGCGCTGTTGTATTAGCTGACAGTATTATCTGTTTTATAAAAAAGTGACGCCACCAATGATATAATCACTCCTATCATTACCGTCACAACAATGGTGTTGATAAACAAGATAGAGACTGCCCCTGATTGGGCGCTTGCTGGAGCAAACAATGCTATAATGACCATATTGACCAACCCATACACCAAGCTTGCTACTGCCGATAGCATAGTACCTAGTCCTAAGCCTTGAATCAGGTTCATGCCCTTTTTGTTGTAAGCTCTAAACTCACGCATGGCGTATACAATGCCCCCAGCTAAAATAACGTATCCCATCATTTTTACGTCCCAAGGGGCGTTGAACCACAAAAAAAGCAATAGTGTGTTATACAAATTCAGGAGTAGTCCTGTAATTACGCCAAAGCGCAGGGCTACCCTTGCAGTAGACGTTGTAGGCGCAGGTTTTCTAAGCATTATTTTATCTGTTTTTAATCAAGCAATTATAAAACGTGCAAGTTAGTAATTTAAAACAGGATTTGAGCGTTTCAATACGGCAATCATCTTTGGTTTTGGCAAACCCACAAAATAACACCCAACAATAGCCAAGTAATCCCCTTGTTTTTTTGTATTTTTGTCCATCAAAACATTAATTACTCACAATGCCAGAAGCACAAGAGACACCAAACAATACCCATAGTACACCTACAGGCACTATAGTTTCTACTCATACACCTACCCAAAAAGCAGAAGAGATCCCCGACTTAGAGTTAAGAAGTGATGAAGTACAAGAGATTCTCAGCTATATTCCTCATTGGATTATTCGCTGGGGCATTACTATAGTATTTTTCACTTTTATGGTATTGCTGACAGTATCATGGTTTATGAAATATCCCGATATTATTCACTCCAGCATTATGGTTACTACCAAAACCCCTCCCCAACGCATTTTGGCGCGTAGTTCGGGAGCATTAAAGTTGATGGTAAAAGATGGGCAAAATGTAAAGCCTCAAGAGGTGTTGGGATATATTCAAAACCCCACAGTTTTTGAAGACTATCAAGTATTGAAAAAACAAATTACTCAATTTCAAAAAATATTAAACAACCGCCAAAGAGGCACCCAAGATTTACTGGCTTTTGACAAAGTAATAAGTCAACAAAACCTTAAGCTGGGCGAGTTGCAAGGAGCCTACGAATCGTTTGCTAAAACTTTTAGAGAGTTATTGCTTTTTTATGAGTTGTCGAAACCTGAAAACCAAATTCAAAACCTGCAATCGCAGATTATCCAATACAAGAAGCTCAACCAAAACCTACTTTCTCAACAAAGGATTTTAGGCAAAGAATTCAAAATATTCAATAATCAATACAAAGCAGACTCCACCCTTGCCGAAGAAAAACTAATGGCAAGGCTTGAATTTGACAAAACTAAAGCCAGTTTGTTGCAACAACGCAGGGCCTTGAAAAATGGAGAGGCCAGTATCATTAATAACCGAATTAGGATTAATGAATTACAAAACAACATTGGAGAACTTACCCTTACTTTTCGCGAACAGGAAAGAACCTATTTACTTGCCACTAACAACGCTTTCCAAACCTTACGCAGCCAGGTAAACATCTGGATACAACGCTACATACTCACTACTCCTGTGGAAGGCAAGGTCTCATTTTTGTCTTATTGGAGCGATAATCAGTTTGTAAAGCCTGAACAAACGGTCATGGCGGTAATTCCACAAAACAAGAACTTGATTGGCAAGATTAATATGCCAGTAAACGGGTCGGGTAAAGTAAAAGTGGGACAAGTGGTAAACATTCGTTTTGCCAACTACCCCGCCGATGAGTTTGGCATGGTAGAGGGGAAAGTAGAACGCATATCGTTGATAGCACAAGCAAGTGCTGACCCACAAAAAGGATCTATGTACACGATCAATGTAAGCCTGCCCAACGGGTTGAAGACGAGTTATAAAAAAGACCTGGAGTTCAAGGCAGAAATGCAAGGACAAGCCGATATTATCACCAAAGACCTCCGTCTGATTGAGCGTATTTTTAATCAATTCGCAAAATTGTTTGATCAGTTTTAGGGCTACATCAAGTAACTCACCATTGCACTGAATTCACTACCTCCCCTCTCTGTTCATTGCTCAACTAAGAGAGGGTTTTTAGCTTGTTTATAAGGTTTTATACCAGTTACCCACCTAATTCCAACTGGTTCTTTACCAGGTTATAGTAGATGCCTCTTTTAGCCGTCAACTCTTTGTGAGTGCCTTGTTCCACCAGTTTTCCTTTTTCGAGTACAATGATTTGGTCAGCATTTTTTACGGTGCTCAAACGGTGAGCAATTACTACGGCAGTTTTGCCTTTAAAAAACTCGTCCAGGTTTTCCATAATAATGCGTTCATTATTGGCGTCCAGCGCTGAAGTAGCTTCGTCAAAGAATAAAAACTCAGGGTTTTTGTATACCGCACGGGCAATCAAAACTCGTTGTTTTTGTCCTCCACTTACACCTATACCATCTTGCCCTATCTTGGTATTATACCCTAGTGGCAGGTCTTCTACAAACTCTTGGATATTGGCTACTTGCACCGCGTGACGCAACCTTTGTTGATCTATGATTTCGTCACTTACCGCAATATTGCGGGCAATGGTATCAGAAAAAATAAAGCCGTCTTGCATGACTGTTCCACAGCGTTCGCGCCACAAACGCCCACTCAGGTTATTGAGTTGAACACCTTCCAGTTTTATTTCACCTTCAGTCACAGGATAAAACTTTAGCAATAGCTTAAGCAAGGTTGTTTTACCACTACCACTGGTACCTACAATGGCTGTAATTTTACCCTCAGGAATAGTCAAAGTCACTCCATCTATAACTTTAGGAGAGTGGGGACCTTCATACTGAAAAGTAATGTTCTCTAAATGAAGATTTTTGCCCTCAGGTAATATAGTTACCTGATCTCCTTCGCTGCTTTCTTCCTCTTCTTTTTCATGTATTTCGCCCAAACGCTCCAAGCTTATCTTGGCGTCTTGCATTTCATACACAAAACTTATCATTTGGGTAATAGGGCCGTCTAGTTGTCCAATAATTGACTGCACAGCAAGCATCATCCCCAGGGTCATTGTTCCATTGACCACCGCATAAGCCGCAAAAAAAGTAATCAAGATATTTTTACTTTGATTGATAAATAAGCTACCTGCCTGCTGGGTTTGCTCCAGAGTTACGCTCTTTACGTTGATCTTAAACATCTTTGCCTGGATACGCTCCCATTCCCACCTCTTTTGCTTTTCGCAATTATTTAGCTTAATCTCTTGCATGCCATTGATAAGGTGAATCAAGCTACTTTGATTACGTGACATTTCCTGAAAACGCTTATAGTCAAGCTTTTTACGTATATTCAAAAATGCCAACACCCAGCCAATATATAAAACGCTGCCTATCAAAAAGATAAGAAAAATATACAGATTGTAATACGCAAGCACAAACCCGAAAACGATCAGGTTAAAAAAAGAAAATAGGATAGTAAGGGTTGAGGTACTTAAAAACCGTTCAATCCGGTGGTGATCATTGATCCGCTGCAAAAGGTCGCCAATCATTTTGGTGTCAAAAAAACCAATGGGCAACTTCATAAGTTTGATCAAAAAATCAGAAATGAGCGATATGTTAATCCGGGTACTGAGGTGGAGTAAAATCCATCGCCTTATAAAGTCTACTGCAGTTTGGCTAAAAAAGAGCATAAACTGCCCCAGCAATACAATATAAATAAAGTTGAGATCGCGAGTGTTAATTCCAATATCTACTACCGATTGGGTAAGGAAGGGGAAAATCATACTAAGCAAACTCCCCAGCAACAACCCTAAAAATAGTTGTACCAAAAACTTTTTATAACGCAACACATATCCCAGCAAAAACTTCCAACTGGTTTTCTTCAGCTTTTCGTCACTTTCCCGCTGAAAAAATTCAGGGGTTGGCTCCATCAACAATGCCACGCCTTTGTCTTCGCCTTGCTCACGGGTGCTCGCCCAGTGTTTCATAAACTGCTCACGGTCGTAAGTCACCAAACCTACTGCGGGGTCAGACACGTGCACCTTTTTTTTGGTAATTTTGTGTACTACTATAAAGTGTTGCTGGTTCCAGTGGGCAATAAAAGGTAACGGAGCCTCATCAGCTAATTGTTCAAAAGTGGTTTTTACCCCAATGGTACGAAAGCCTACTGCTTCAGCAGCATCGCTTATCCCCAAAAGAGAAACCCCCTCGCGGGTAATATAGCTTTGTTCGCGGAGGTATTGCAGCGAATAACGTTTGCCGTAATGTTCTGAAATGATTTTTACACATGAAGGACCACAATCCATCATGTCTAACTGTATGTAGGAAGGAAACTTCTTCGCCATTAGAACTCTATGTGTTAGTTAAGGGTGATACCTTGATGTCAGCCACCTGATTATGTTTTGCGTAATGTTGGCTGCAAAGTTAGCAAACCTTTGGGATTTGTATAACTCATTTGATATTTGAATGAAATAAAGCAAGTTTATTGAGGGTTTACTCTTATCAACAGTCTATAGTGTTTAGCCAATAGTTGGCAGCTATTGGCTAAACACAAAATACTAGCATTATACTGAAAGTCAGTAGATTATAAATGGTTTATTTTTTACAGGGTTTGCTCAAAAGCAAGTTTTGTTACCTAACAACTATACTTTGATATTTTTATACATGTGGTAAATTGTACGAATAAAGGGTAGCACAACCGAAGCAATCAAAATACCCAATACTATTTTGTCTTCATCAAAAAAGTAGGCTAACAAAAATATAATCACAAACAACAACAGGGTCAGTACACCACTCAAAATATTACGACGGTGGTTAAGTTTATCTTGTACACTAGCAGCTTGTTTAGGGCTAGGGTCACGCTCTAACCCAAATTTGATTGCACCTACTATTACTTGCAATATTGCCCCTATCACCATCATAATGGCATACCCTATATACATTCCCGCAAATTTGCTATCATCGAAATACATAATTAATACTACTGGTATAATCAATGCAACGAAAACCCCCAAAGCAAATGAGATAGCTTTGAAAGCTGTGTAGTCTTTTTTTGGTTTTTGTGGTGGGTTACCTTGGGCTTTTTGCCATAGTTGATAAGCTTTTTTCACTTCTTGTAATCGTTCAGCTTCGTTTACATACCTAGCAAGCAAACTGTCGTATTGTTGCTCAACTTCTTTTGGTGTAGCATTGGGGCTAATACTCAATACTTTATGATAGTTCATAAATTCCCTCTTTTGCTCTTGTGACAATAAACTTATATATACACGCAAGCATTTTTTAAGTTGTGACAAACAATGATTTGAAGGTTGACAATAGGTTATCTCATCCAAAATATTATTTTTGTTGGAAACCTAAACACGAGCTTATGACCAATTATCCTAATACAAATGAGGCACACACCAACCAACTCTCATTTGATAATACAGCCATTGCCTTTGCCTCTAAAAGCACCAAAGAACTCCAGCTAATGAAACGTGCCTTTACTCTCATGCAATCTCCTTGGTTGGTACGCAATGGTACTCGTTTTATTGACCATACCCTCCACCTGAAGTTAGTGAGAGGCATAGTGAAAAACAGCCTTTACAAAGTTTTTTGTGGAGGAGAAACTTTGCAGGATTGTCAGAGTTTTATCGAGAAACTCTATGCCTCTAAGGTACATACTATGCTGGGTTACTCGGTAGAAAGCAAAACCAACGACACTGAATATGACAAAACCACCGCTGAAATAATCCGATACATCAAATTTGCTGCTCCACAAGATGCACTGCCTTTTGCAGCATTTAAACTAAGCGCCCTTGCTTCGGTTCATTTGCTGGCAAAAATTCATAATGGTGAAAAACTTTCAGATACTGACCAATATGCCTGGCATAAGGTCAAAGACAGGGTAGACTCAATATGTGCTGCTGGGTATGAACATCATATAAAAATACTCATTGATGCTGAAGAGTCCTGGATACAAGACCCTATTGATGAGCTTGCTCAAGCAATGATGGCACAATACAACCAAGGAAGGGTGGTGGTTTATAACACTTACCAAATGTATCTGCAGCGAGGGTTTACTTTTTTAAAAAACTCTTTGGCATTGGCAAAACAAGGCAACTATTTGTTAGGAGTAAAACTGGTGCGAGGAGCTTATGTAGTAAAAGAACAACAACAGGCAGAAAAACCCAGACATACCAACTTGTTGAATCCAGATAAGGCTACTACTGATCAAATGTTTGATGATGCAGCCACTTTTTGCCTCGAAAACATAGAGCACCTTGCGTTGTTTGCTGGTACTCATAACGAAACCAGTTGTTACCACATCGCCCGGCTTTGCCAGCAAATGAACATAGCTCCTAATAACCCCAGGGTGTTTTTTGGGCAACTTTATGGAATGAGTGATCACATTACTTACAACTTGGCAAAAACAGGTTTCAATGCAGTTAAGTATGTGCCTTATGGTAAAGTAAGAGAAGTGATGCCCTATTTATTTAGGCGGGCACAAGAGAATACTGCCATTACCGGGCAGAGCAATCGAGAGCTTGAATTGATAAAGAAAGAGTTGAAACGAAGAAAAGCAGCAGGCATTTGAGTCACTCAGGTAAACTTATTGTCTGAGTGGACATCGTTTAAAGCAAAACCTGAATGCCTTGTTCTACTTTGCCTTTCACAGCCTCGTTAAGGTCTTGTTTTTTAAGCAGGTTTTTGAGTGCCTTTACAGAGCTTTTTTCCTGTAGTTCAATCATTACATCAATCAGTGCTATTTGCACCAAAGGAGACTCTTGTTTGGCAATAGACTTGATCAAACCAGTACGTACCTCTGGACGAGCAGCAAATTGAGCTAAAGTTTCTACAGTAGTCAAGCGTACATTTACATTAGGATCACTATTAAGAATTTTGAGCAATGCCTTGGTAATTTTATTGTCTACCACAGAAATGTTGCTGGTAAGATTTACCGCTCTTAACCTTTCGCTGGCAGATTTCTTTTCCAGCAAAGAAGAAATCAACCTTTTTTGATCTTCTTCCATCTTGTTCAGTTTCTTTTGAATCACGGCAAGTGATCCTACATTTTCATTTTCTTTGCCTTGAGGACGGTGAGGTGATTGACTGAAATAATACATACCCAATGCTCCTACCAATATACCTGCAATGCTGTAACTCAAATTATAGGCAAAACGACGATAGTTTAGGTGTGTCCACCAGTTTTTGAGCATTGCCCCCAAACTATCGCTGTTTTTTTGATCTTGTTTATGCGCCTCAAGCATACTGTAGAAGTTTGCCGACATTTGCGCACTAGGTTCAGGCACTTGTACTTGTTCCAACTGATCATTGAGTACTTTTAGCTCAAACAGCTCATTTTTACCCATTTCATTTTGCTCAAGGTATGCCTTAAGTTCTGCCTCTTGCTCAGGTTGAATATCACCATTAAGGTACTCAGTCATTAATATCTGATAGTGTTCTTTCTTCATAGTTGTTGGTTCTTTTCAAGCTTTTTGTAAATGTCCTTTAAGTCGCTCAAAGCCCGGTGAATCCGCACTTTTACAGCTCCCTCACTGCAATCCATCAATGCACCTATTTCTTTGTATTTAAGTCCTTGGTAACGGCTCAAAATCAATATTTCACGTTTTTCAGGCGATAGCCGCCCTAAAGCAGCATTTAGCATGCGAATGTCTTCTTGTTGGTACATCTTATCTTCTGTGCTTACCTCTTCAGGTAACTGGTTTTCCCATTGGCTGAGATCATCTTTGTAGCCCATACGACTTTGTTTTTTATGATGATCTATGCTGATATTCCGCGCCAAATGATACATCCAGGTAGTAAACTTACCCTCACCAGTAAAAGTATGCTTGTACTTGAGTATACGCAAAAATACATTTTGTACTAGGTCTTCACTGGTTTTAGCGTTTTGGGTCATTCTATAAAAAAAGCCAAACAAAGCTTTATTGTAGCGTTCAAAAAGCAACCCCAACTTGTCTACATCGCCATTCTTTACTTTAAGCATCAATCCATTGTCTGAAATAGCATCCAAGTGCACCTCCTGTTTTATTAAGTCATTTAGTAGGGGTAACTTCAGCAAATACAGAAGGTTACATCAATTTTTATTTTTTCTTCAAAAAAAGCTTGCCCCCCTACTATTCCATTGCCTCTATTTGCTTAAGCACTTCTGCTGCTTCAGCCTGTTTTTGGTCGCTTGCCATACGATTGGTCGTTGATAGGTCATAAGCTTCTTTGAGTAATTTTTGGTACTTGGCTTCTAATTTTTGTTTGGCAGTTTTTTTCTTAAATATTCCTAACATAATAATGAATGTTTTTTGGGTGAAAATACAATTTTTACACTGCCTGCTAAACTAGCCGTGGGGGTAAAATGTTATGAAGAATTTTATGTATATTTGACAAAAGCAAAATATTATGGGACAAGCAAAACCTAAACAAACACATTATTCTTACCCAGAGTACCTTGATTTGGAGCAAACCGACGGTACACGTTATGAGTACTATCATGGAGAAGTATTTGCCATGTCAGGCGGTACAATCAATCATAACCGTATTGCCAATAATACTCATCACCTTATCGACAACTTAATTTCTGATGACTGCGATGTTTTCACTGGCGACATCAAAGTAGAAATATTAGCTAATACCCATTATGTATACCCAGATGTAGTGTATACCTGTGCCCCAAAAGACTTAGAAGATGGGCAAGATCACAAGATCACATCCCCCTCTTTGGTGGTAGAGGTTTTGTCTAAGTCTACCCGGCAATATGACAAAGACCAAAAGCAAAATACTTATATGCGCATACCTTCTTTGCGTTATTATATACTCATCGATCAATACAAGTATTTTGTAGAAGTATACGAACGACAAGAAGGTTTTTGGAAATATACCACCTATCAACAACCTGAAGATACCATCACACTTGTACAATTGAACCTCCATCTAACGGTTAAAGATATTTATAGGAAGGTGAAGTTTTAAAAAAGTTACCTTAGTATTAAGTCAGTGCTAAGGTAAGGTTGTCTGGAGATTGCATTTGTTCCTATCCTTGCTTTTTCGATAAAATAAGCTTGACCTTGCGCTAACCGATTCGTCTTAAAAAAATCCTACATTTGACCTACACTCCATACTCCATACATTATGAACAAAAGAGATGTAGAAATTGTAGTAATTTCTGATGTACACTTAGGCACCTATGGTTGCCAATCAAAAGAACTTACCCGCTACCTAAAAAGCATCAAGCCTAAGAAGCTTATTCTCAACGGTGATATTATAGACATTTGGCAGTTTAACAAACGATTTTGGCCTAAAACTCACTTTGCCGTAATCAAACAAGTAATCAATATGTTGCTGGATGGCACCGAAGTATATTACCTCACTGGAAACCACGACGAAATGTTACGCCGTTTTTCTAACGCCAGCATTGGCAACTTTCACTTGTTAGACAAGATGTCACTGACTATAGACGATAAAAAAGCTTGGATTTTTCACGGAGATGTGTTTGATGCAACAATGAAAAACGCCAAATGGTTAGCCCGTTTAGGAGGCATTGGCTACGACTTACTTATTATGCTCAATAGCTTAGTTAATTTTGTGCTTACCAAAATGGGCAGAGAGAAGATGTCGCTTTCCAAACGGATCAAAAATAGTGTAAAAAGTGCCATCAAATATATTCAAGACTTCGAACAGGTAGCTTCTGACCTTGCCATTGAGAATAACTTTGACTATTTGATATGTGGACACATTCACCAACCACAGATAAAAGTAATGCAAAACACCCAAAAACAAGGAGAGGTATTGTATTTAAACAGCGGAGACTGGATAGAAAACCTAACGTCGTTGGAGTATAACAATGGTACCTGGAAGTTGTACCAATACGATGAAACACAAGTCAAAAAAGATAAGAAACAAACAAAGATGAAGTCTAAAGAAGAAAATTTTCACATAGAAAAAGTAATTCACGAAACAGTGTTTGTTTAAATAATTTTAACTGTATACAAACCAGGGAATTGCTGTAATAACATTGTATAAGACCTGGTTTCAAGAAGTGACATTTGGGTTTCAGGCAAACGCTTTGTAGGTTTGATGGTTATTAAGCAAGCCAAAAACCAATGAAAATTTTGTACGCAGTACAAGGCACAGGCAATGGGCATGTAAGCCGGGCCATAGAACTTATTCCTTTATTACAACAGTACGGGGAGGTTGATGTGTTTTTGAGTGGCAACAAATCACAGGTAAAAATACCTTATGATATTAAGTATAAAAGTAAAGGCATTACTTTTAGCTATACCAAAAAAGGAGGGCTTGCTTATTGGACTACCCTGCGTGAGCTGCAGTTTAGCAGGGCATACAAAGAAATGAGACAGTTTCCAATAGAACAGTATGATGTGGTACTCAATGACTTTGAACCTATTACTGCCTGGGCTTGTCGTCTCAAAAAAAAACCTTGCCTGGGTTTTGGGCATCAAGCATCGTTTCAATCTAAGGCTGTACCACGCCCTAAGCATTTTGACCTGATAGGTGAAGCAGTATTGAAACGTTATGCCCCAGCAAGCCATTATGTAGGCTTACACTTTGATAAATACGACCAGAATATTTTCCTGCCTATCTTACGTAAAGAGTTATATACTCTTCCTTTTGATCAGCAAAACCACTATACTATTTATTTATCGCACTACCATCACCAGCAAGTAGTGCCTCACCTGCTCAAAGTTACCGATACACGCTTTGACTTATTCTCTAAACATTGTACTCACAAAGAAATACATAAAAATGTAACCTTGCACCCTATAGACGGGCAGGCATTCATGCAAAGCCTTGCCAGTGGATCAGGAATGATTACTGGGGCTGGTTTTGAGGGTCCCGCTGAGGCCATTACCTTAGGCAAAAAACTATTGGTTTTGCCTATTTTGGGACAGTATGAACAATGGTGTAATGCTGAAGCAATGCGACGTTTAGGAATAAAAGTAGTACGAAAAATAAACAAAGACTTTAGCGAAACACTCAAAGATTGGTTAGCTCACACTCCCATAGTACATAAAGATTACCCCAACCAAACCCAACAAATTCTTGACTATATTTTTACAGAAAAACTAAAAGAAATGCTATAAAAAAAGCGACAATATCAGGCAGGTTGCCTGATATTATTGCTTGGTTTTTATGTTTTCCTGATGAAGACTACACAGGGATCAACTTGGTGACATTGCGTAGTTCAACTTTAATGTTTTTAAGTTTGGCTTCTTGTTGAAACTCATCCAGTAGTTCGGATATATCGCTATCCATATATTGGGCACGAGTGCCATCTATCACTACGTGACTGTTCTCTTCTATGCTCTCGAGGGCATCCAACAGCAAAGGTTTGTTCAGGAAAGAAGCATCTTTGTTGAAACGAACCAATACATGATCGCCGTCTTTGGTAACCGAAATAGAAGAATGAAAATTAGAACGAATTACAAAAAACAGTCCTACTACAATACCAATGGTGACTCCTACCAGTAGATCGGTCAGGAGTATAGAAACAATCGTAATAAGAAAAGGGATAAATTGCTCCCAACCTTTTTTATAAATAAGCTTAAACACTGAAGGTTTTGCCAACTTGTAGCCTACTACTAATAAAATAGCCGCCAAACTTGCCAATGGAACCAGGTTTAGGTAACGGGCGATAAACAACACTGATATAAGCAAAAATAACCCATGGAAAAAAGCAGCCATCTTGGTACGTCCTCCAGCATTGATACTTGCTGAACTCCGTACAATTACAGATGTGATAGGCAAGCCTCCAATCAATCCAGCGATTGTGTTACCCAATCCCTGTGCAATCAGCTCTCTGTCTAAGGGCGATTTCCGTTTATAAGGGTCTAATTTATCTACTGCCTCTACAGTAAGAAGGGTCTCAACACTGGCAATCAGACCAATGGTTACTGCTATAATCCACACTTCTTTTTTAAATAAATAATCCCAATTAGGAAACGATAAGCCACTCAAAATGCCTTCGGTAGGCAAACTTACCCTGTGTGTGTTGTTAAGCTTCAACGCAGGCAAGGCACCATTTAATACTACTTCGTTTAATACTATTCCTAATACTACTACAATAAGCGCACTAGGCACCCATCTAAAGTCTTTTAAGCGACTGTAGTCCCAGGTAATCATAATAATGAGCGAAATAACTGTAATAATCAATGCTCCCCATTCTACATGCTCAGTAGCGTGTACAATGGCAGTAAATGTGTTTTCGTGGCTGTTGTCATGAAAGGCAAGAGAAAATTGTTTGGGGTCGTAACCTATGGCGTGGGGGAGTTCTTTGAGAATAAGTGTGATACCAATGGCTGCTAACATTCCTTTAATGACAGAGGAGGGAATATAATAAGCAATGAAACCTGCACGTAAAACACCTAGTAATATTTGAATAAGCCCGGCAAGAAATACTGCTACTAAAAAGCCATTAAATGAACCAATAGTAAATACACCAGCAGCTACAACCGCAGTAAGCCCGGCAGCTGGACCACTTACACTCAGTTGCGATTGACTAAGAATGGGAACAATGATGCCACCAATAATACCCGAAATAATACCAGCGAAAATAGGGAAACTTAAGCCGGCATCTTTGGGTTGTGAACCTAGTGCTATGCCCAAACAAAGGGGGATAGCTACCAGAAAAACTACTAAGCCAGCGGGTAAGTCAAATTGTAAATTCCCTAGATAGTTTTCTTTGTGTAGGACATGTTTGTGTTTTTTTGCCATATAATGCGTTGAATCTTTAAAACTCTCTTATCAATGAAGAGTAATTTTAAATAGTAAGTATTGAGTTTTACAAAAATAGTAAAATTCATATCTTTTCAGGGTTTTATGTAAGTAAAAAGTAGATTATTTATTATGAAAATGAGGAGGGCACAACAAAAATAACAATTTAATTGTAAATTTGTTTTGCCAAAAAGTAAAAAAAATCACCCTAAGTATCAATGGTGGTTTATCCAAAATGAATAACCTGCCTGTTTCGCCTTATTTTTAGTTATTTTTTTATTATTATATAATTCAAAGATAGAACAGAGCTACTACACTTATTGAACAAGCATACTTTAATAATACTATGATGGATGGAACTTTGGACAAAAGCATATATACAAAAAAGCTCAAGCAATTGATTAACAGCAACGATCTGACAAACATAGGGCAGGCAGTTCAAATTATGGCTGGTAATGGGGTACCCTTGTCTATGTTGGGCTATATTTATGTTTTATCGCTATTTCATCGAAACAACGTAGTAAAGGAAATAATGAAAACAGTGTTTGCTGAACATGCTTCTTTAGGGTTTACGCGCTTTACTAAAAAGCTGCATTACCAACATTATTCGGGTGAACATGACGTATCTGACTTTTTAAATCAGTTTTGTAAATCGCCTTTAGTAAATGCCAAAGAGATTGTGTCTATTGCCATAGCACACATTAACCGAGGCTATAGGTTTGGTTTGAAGCATAATCTCATTGACATACAAAACCTTAAGCATCCAGTGTTGTCATCTTCTACGCTCAACTTGTTGGAGTTTGGATTGGAAAAACTACCTCCGTTGGTATTTCAAATCCCAAAAATCCAAACTCTGTGCTTGCAAAGCAACCGTTTGACTGAAATACCTACTGAAATAAACCAATTAACCCACCTACAGGAACTCAACCTAAACAATAATCAACTGACAGAGTTTCCTTTGGCAATAACCCACCTTACCACTCTAAAATCACTCAACCTAAGTGGTAATAAGTTTCATTGTGTACCTGTCAATATAGGCAAACTTTCAAAACTTGTGACGTTTACTCTCAAATCAGATCGGATCAAGGCATTGCCTGAAACAATGGGAACCTTGAGCAATTTACAAAACCTTACCCTTTCGTCTTGTCGTATACAACAACTACCTGAGTCTATGCAGCAACTAAAGCAAATAGGAAAACTGGCACTCGACAATAACCGAATAGAAAAATTCCCAGCTGTAATCACCAAGTTATCGTCACTGGTATATTTAAAACTTCAGAAAAATCAATTAAAACATTTGCCAGAAAGTATAGGCAATCTGCGTAAGCTTTCCCACTTGAGTTTAAGCAACAATCACTTGAAAAAACTACCTGACAGCATAGGCAATCTTGCTCAACTGATGGTATTGTCGGTTGCCCGCAACCAACTGGACGCTTTGCCTGCCACTATAGGTAAACTAAGCGAGCTACGCGAGTTAAACCTTGAACAAAATCAATTGTCATGTCTCCCCCAACAGGTTACTCAAATATTAACATTAACTCAGCTAAAACTGACCTATAATAAGCTTACTCACCTACCACCAAAGCTAAGTAACCTTCAGCAACTTAGCTTGCTCAACCTGAGTTACAATCAACTACAAGTATTACCTAAGTCACTGGGCAAACTTAAAAATTTACATCAATTAAGTGTGGATGGTAATAAACTTACTCACCTACCACCAGGGATAGGTAACCTTCACCGACTTAGCTTGCTCAACCTGAGTTACAATCAATTACAAGTATTACCTAAGTCACTGGGCAAACTTAAAAATTTACATCAATTAAGTGTGGATGGTAATAAGCTAACTGAATTGCCCAAAATCATATATGACTTGAAAAAATTATTTTTACTGTCATTGAACTATAACGCATTAACTGCTTTGCCTGAAAGTATAGGGCAATTAAGTAAAGTAGTTCATTTGAACCTTGAAGGAAATCAACTTACCCAATTGCCTGAAAGTATAGGGCAATTAAGTAAAGTAGTTCATTTGAACCTTGAAGGAAATCAACTTACCCAATTGCCTAAAAGCATAGGTAATATGCGCAGTTTGTATGCGCTCAACCTAAAAAACAACCAGCTTACTAAACTGCCCCAGACTATACAGAAACTGCGGGGGTTGCGTTTTTTATTATTGGATAAAAACCCTATTCCAACACACGAAAAACAACGAATCACTGATTGGTTGCCCCAAACACAAGTATCTTTTTAGTACCTTTTAACAAACAGAAAAAGGGAAATAAATGACTGCCATAGGTAACTTAAAGAAGTTGTTACAAAGTAGCGAAAGTGCTAATATTCTGCTAGGTTTTGAGCTATTACCTGCCTATTCGCCTGCACCTGAGCTCACCTCTACTTTATTGTTTTTGAGTTATTTTCACGAGGATGCTACCATTCAAAACAAAGCCAGGCTATTTTTTGACAAGCTGGCAAATCAAAAATTTAGTCAAGAATCGTTGTACAGTACTTTAGATCCCAAACAAGTTTTTCGCATATTCAAAAGGCTTATAAAATACCCAGAGGTTGACGGAGTGGAACTATTGAAAATGCTACTGACTCATAACCCTTACTGTAAGGTAAAAACAGCCTTGTTGTTTTGCCTGGAGCATAAATTAGATTGGCTTGCTGTGGCACAAAACCTTACATTAGCTAGCCTGACCCTTGTACATAAACGGGAACTACAACTGTTGATTAGGCAATGGCAGGTATTACAGCGTTTGCAGGTAACCCTGCTCACTATATCAGACCTAAATTTAAGCACTTTGCCTAGTCAGTTAGGTTCACTTACCTCTTTGCAAAAACTTGTGGCAAGCCGTAATGTACTCT
The DNA here is from genome assembly GCF_000169175.1 of Microscilla marina ATCC 23134. Lineage (NCBI taxonomy): Bacteria > Pseudomonadati > Bacteroidota > Cytophagia > Cytophagales > Microscillaceae > Microscilla > Microscilla marina. The sequence goes on along the minus strand of NZ_AAWS01000006.1, from coordinate 270,859 downwards.
TCAAACTCCCCGAAAGTATAGGAAAGCTTACTCAACTCAAAGCCTTGTATTTGTCTTACAATCGCCTAAAAAGTTTACCCGTTGCCATCACAAAACTTGGGCAAATTGAAGAGTTACACTTGAACCATAACCTACTCCAAAGTTTGCCTGCCCACTTGGGAGATATGCTACAGCTTAATGCATTATATTTAGCTGATAATCAACTTACTTCTCTGCCAGCGTCCCTATCTCGGTTGACTCACTTACAAGAGCTTGACCTGATCAATAATCCAATTCAATATTTACCAGAAGGTTTTAGTCAACTAAAAAACCTGAAAGCATTGAAAACGGGAGGGGGGAACATTCACCAAATGGCTCTGCAAATCTCTAAAGTACCTTGGTTAGAAACGCTCGTTATACAACACACACAGTGGCAAGCATTGCCTGAATGGATAGGAGATTTTATTCAACTACAACAACTCGCTATTAAGCACGACCACATCAGCGTTTTACCCAAAAGCCTGATTTACCTTAAAAAATTAAAGAGTATAGATTTGAGTTATAACCAGTTGGTAGACCTGCCTGATAGCATAGGGGCACTGGAGCAGTTGCAGGAAGCTAATTTTGAAGGAAATAGGTTACTCAAAATTCCGGAAACTATCAACAATCTAAAAAAGCTTCGTTTTTTGCATTTGGGATACAATCAACTAAGCTCATTGCCCGCCAACATTGGTCAGCTTCATTATTTAGAAACACTGATACTGGAAAACAACCAACTCAAATCTCTTCCTGTAACGCAAGGAGATTTTCCACGCTTGCACACTTTACTGCTTGCAGGAAATCCTATAAAAGCTCAAGAAATAGAACGTTTAAAATTAGCCTTGCCTCATACTATCATTTATTAGTCAGGCCAATAGGCTCCCAGTTTTTTATGTCTGCTAGGGTTGCTTCAAAATGGCTGTGTAGGCTACCTTGTCCTACCTTGCTTTTTGTATATAAAATAGCGTTAGTGGTAAACTCTACTGGCGTAACATACCCATGTTCTATCCTGGATATTATACTTTGCTGTTTATGTTCTAAATCTATCACAACCAATTGCGTATTTTGATTATCCAAATCTTTTTCACTTGCCTTGACAACAAACTCTTGAAGTGCCAGGTACTTTTCGTTGATCACATACTTATTGGTGAAGTATCGGTTGTTAGTCTTTTTTTCGCCATGAAGATCAAGGTTGTAATAGACCAAAAAAAAGTCAGCCTTAGACGGTGACCACGTGGGCTGGTAATAGTTTTTAAGTACAAGTTCGCCTATTTTAGTACCATTAGAAGATTGTATTACAATATTATTTGACATAAGAAAAAAACATTTGTTGAGCCATTCAGAAATACTACATTCCTGCTCATTTAGTGGTTCATTAAAGTAAATATTTATTCACCCTGAAAAAATTATTCTTGTTAACATTAATCACGCTTACTGCCTACAACTTACAAACACAAGATAGTAAATACGCCAAAGAGGAATTAAACAGGGTTTTCCTGGTGCAGGCTATACCGACATCCCGCTTGCGGGGCACCATCATCGGTATCTAAGGACTTGCAGCTTGTTGCTTAAAGCACCGATATGCATCGGCATCTAGCGACTTACCCCTGTCGAGGTTTCTAAATGCTAACCAGGTCTGACAAGTTTTTAAAACCTACCTGTGTATTTTTTGTGAAAAATGGTTTGAGAAATAGTATTTGAGAAAACCCCAAAAAACAAGTAAGTTTGTTGCTTTATCAATGAACTTGTTCAAAGCTTAAACACAACACTATTTATGAAAAAGTTAACTTTACTAGTCGTCCTCATATTTGTTGCCCTCAACCTACAGGCACAAAATAACCATTATGCTAAAGGCAGGTGGATGTTGGGCGGCAATATTGCTTTCGTAAACGCAACATTCGAAAACACTATCAATGGGGTAACTACTTCAAGCACACAAAATGTGTTTAACATATCACCACAGGTAGGTTATTTTATCACCCCAGGTTTTGCCCTTACACTTAATACCGACTTTAACTTCAGCAATGTAGCCAACACAGTAAGCCTTCAGCCTGGGGTACGGGGTTATGTGGTAAAGGATTTGTTTCTTGCTGGAAGAGTAGGCTGGGGACAAACCAATGTGAAGGATAGCAATACTGAGGTAAGTAATTTTAACTGGCAAGTAGGCGTAGGTTACTCGTTTTTCTTGGCACCTAATGTAGCGCTTGAACCAGGACTATACTACCAGTATACCAGAGACACCAACTCTGTAAGTTCGTCAGAAAATGTTTCTAGGGTAATCAACTTAGGATTAGGATTAAGGGTTTTCTTATAACCCAATATAAAACACAATGGAGAGACGCCACAAGTACTTCTCCATTGTGTTATTTATATATCACCACACATCTTTGCCTCCTCCTATGTTTTCTATCAACCAACCCGTAATAGGGTTGAGGTAACGGTTGGGTACTATACTTGCCGCTTTCGCTGAAATACTATTAACTACTCCTCCGGTAATATGCACTCTTTTGCCATCAAATAAAGCTTTATAAGCTTCCTCAGCTACTTCTTGGGCACTTTGGCTTACCCATTCGGTATAAAGGTTTTCTTTAGCCAAATGAGCTTTTTCCAAAAAATCGGTGCGGGTAATACCAGGACATACAGTAGTAACACCTATGTTAGCTTCTTTCAACTCTTCGGCTATAGCTTCTGAAAATGATAAAACATAAGCCTTAGAAGCAAAATAAACCGCCATATTAGGGCCAGGCTGAAACGCTGCCAAAGAAGCTATGTTCATTATTTTGTAATGCGCTGCTACTCCATTGGCTAGGTCTCGTTCTTTTTGTACCAACATATCTTTGACAAACACTTGAGTAAGTTCAGTCAAAGCCGTCACATTTACTTGTAACATCTGAAAACTATTGGCAGTAGTTTGTTCAGCAAGTTTACCTATATTGCCCAAACCTGCATTATTTATCAATACATTGATATGAATGTCTTTCTCGATGAGTTGCTCATAAAGTGTTTGGGCGGCATTTGCTACACTTAAGTCTTGTGGTTTCACCCATGCTTTGGTTTCAAACCGATGTTCTATATCTTCGGCAATGGCCTTGAGCTTGTCTTCGCGACGTGCCACCAACACCGTATTGTAGCCTTTAGCAGCAAAAACATACGCCAAAGCAGCTCCAATACCACTCGACGCACCTGTAATTAATACAGTAGGATTCATAATGTTAAGATTTCATAATAAGTTCAAAAATTTGATGATTAAAGTTACTTCAGTTTTCTACACAAAAAAAATAGATAGCGCGAAACCTCACGTACCTGTTCCAAATTAGCTTACTTTTCTTAAGCTTACATTTCACACACGATTTTTAGGTTTACAATGTATCAACACACATCATAAATCAAACCTTGAGCATCTGCTCAAGCATTCAGCATACCCGTCTCTTTATGGTCAAGCATATAGCTATATATCCCTCTTGCTTGTACTATCATTTACTCCTAGAGTAATTGTACTTATTAACAAACACCAAATAGAACAGTGTCCTGATACACCACTGCCCAAATAAGACGACATACAGTAATCTCTCAACGGAGTTAAACAGGGGGGGATGGTTAAATGACTAAACTCTGTGATGACTAACTACTATAAATAATCAATCGACAAAGCCAGATTTTCTTTATTTACCCATTGCTTTACCACTTCCACCTCTTGTGGCTTAGGTTCACGGTTTCGCTTGCCCTTTATTTCGCAAACTCTCCATTTTTTGCCCATCTCAATAGTCACACACTTCTCCTCTTTGCCCTGAGCATTTACCTTGGTCATTGTCCAAATGGTACTATAGCCCCCCATGCATTTGTGGGTATAGGTACCTACACAATGCATCATAACTTTGCCCTCTAGCCATAGCTCATAGTTGTTAATCAATTGCGAGATTTTGTACAATACCTGTTTTTCAGCATCCCAATATTCAAAGTCGCTGGTAGGGTCTGGAGTCCAGGTAAGTAACGAATCATCAAACACACTACTCAATACTCTAGGCGAACTCAACCACTCGTCTACCAATCGCATGATTGATTGGTCAGTCCTCCCCTTGAGGCTAAAACTTGGGGCAACAGGTGGCTCATGTACAATGCCCTTAGCTCTGGTGTATATTTTTTGTCCATCGTATTTGTGAGCATTGATAAAACTAATGACCTGTGCTACTTCTCGGTTATTGGTGAGCTCAGGATAGCGGGCAAAAAACTGTATAACTTGCCTAAAAAACAGGGGGTCTTTATAAATCCGTTTCCAGTGGGCAGCATACCATTGTTCAAAAAAAGCCTCAGTGCCACCTAGTGCACCTACTTGCCCATACAGCAAAGCTTTTTCTACTGAGTAGTGTCTGGGGGCTTGGGTAAAATAATGCGCCATTTTACTATTCAGCTTAAAAGGCAATGAACGCACATCTTTAATACTGCCCCCTTTGCCCAAGTGAACAAACCACCATAAATGGGTAGAATGTTGGGCTTGCCAGACTGGATACATAAACTCAGGCATCGCATACTTCACAAACAAATGTTGTAATAAATCTTTCAGCATTGCCTCATACACCTCAAAACCCCCGCTTTTATGGGTAGGGTTCCAGTGCTTGACAGGTTGCCAACTCTCTAGAGTATTGAGCCAGTATTTGCGAAAGCGAAAGGTGTTGTATAAGGCAGTAGGAGCATACAAAAGCGGGAGGGTTTCAGGTCGTAAAACTTGTTTTAAGAAGTTTAAAAACTTGATGCGTTTTCCTCCCTCCAACTGCTGGTTATTCTGTAAAACATCTCCTATACCTTGCAACAACAAAGACGCATTTTCTGCCTTGACTTCTTGATGATAAAGTTGGTGCAAACCATTGATGGTGTTGGCATAAGCCGACCACACTAATTTTTTGAGATATTTTTTGTTTTGCTTTTTATGAAACCGCTTTTTCTTCTCTATCTTGAGTGATTTACGGTTTTTGCGGTGAGATTTTGAACAGTGTCGTCTATTCATGATTGCCAAATTGTGGGCAGGTATATTTTACCCACCCCAATACAAGAAGTAATTGTTTTGTTATGAAGGTATGCTACAATAGCATTGGTCGTCTTACCCTACCCAAACAAGCTTACTTCTTTGGCTTTTTCAGGAAGGGAGAGGAAAGAAAATAGCTTTCTCAGCAAGAGGATCGCTATCTTCTAAGCCATCTAAAATATGGTTTCGCATATCGCTAAATATTTAAATATAATCCTCATTATCAGTTATTTAAACAATTAATTAATCACTAATCTCACAATGCTGTGCTACCTTAAGTTGTTCACGGGTAGCCCATTGTTTTATCAACTTAGCTTCTTCCAGGTCAGGCATTCTGTTTACCTTTCCCCTTACTTGTGCAATGGTATTGTTCTGCTTGAGTTCTATCGTTAATAGTGGTTTTACTGAAGAACCCGAAGTAGCGGTCAATGCCCAAATAGATACATCACCTATTTGGCATCGATGCATATAACTGCCCACACAATGTCTCATTTTTTTCGCCTTCACGCAAGAGCGCAAAATTGTTGGTCAGTTGCATAATGCGATAAGTGATACCATTGCCTTTTTTCAAGAAATTATTCACCTTGACAGGTGCCCAAGTAGTGAGCTGGTCATAGCTATAACTATTCGCCATTTTTTGTTGCCAAACCCTTACCTCTCGCATCATCGAAACAGCCGTTTTTTGCTTAAGCAAATAAGGTCTGCCTACTTTGCCTGTAAGTTGTCCATAATCATCTACTACCACATCAGTCATTCGTTTGATGTTGATAAACTCCACTATATTTTTTATGTGGTTATCTTGAGCCAGCTCTTTGTTGTTCAGGAAGAATTGTAATAGCGACAACCAAAAACCTTGGTCTTGGCATATACCCAACAATGGGCTGTTCAGCAATTGTTTAATCAACAAATCATCGCCCCCTAAGGCAGTTACTTGTCCGTATGTCAAGGCTTCTTCGATGGTATAATCTGCGGGTGCCTGCAAAAAATGATGCGCCATTTTTTTAGTCAAATGTGCATACATATTAGGGGCAGTCCTGATATTTTGCCCTTTGCCCAAATGTATAAACCAGTCGATATGTACCACATTGCCTTTGTGCCAGGCATTGTCCATAAACTGGGGTACCTCATACTGTGCAAATAGGTAATGTACCAAATCAGAAAATACCGTTTGGGTATCTTCAGTTTGGGTAGGCATCCAGCCTTTGGGCAAACGCAACCATTGGCTTGCCTGACCAAATACGGCGAGCAAAGCCTCAGCTTCACGGTAAATCTCATACCCCTTACGTCGGGCTATGTTATCTAAAAAATGATAAAATGCTTTTTTCTCGTGGCGTGTGCGTTGCCAGTCACCACGGATCAATTGCCCTACGGCTTTATAAGGCGAATTTTCTTCTAAATTTTCTGGTTTAAGCTTTTTGCGGAACAAAGCCTCCAATGTTTTGCGAGGCTTTGTCAAGTCCGCTTTTTTTAGTCGAGAACTCATCACTATAAGAGTTTTCAATGACAAAGCTTCAAGCGACCAAGTGTTTTTTTTAGGTATTAAACAACTGTTTTTCAATAACTTACCCTATTTATATTTGTCAGGCAAACTATAGTCAAGTCGCTCAAAGCTTCATGAAGTATTAGAATAAAGAAAAGAACCAAACTCCTTCAGGAGTATAAAATTGTTACTACTGAATACAGTAACATTCCGTAATATCATTTTTGATTTTGTCATTGTTATTTTAGGTTTATGAGCAACAGAGCATTACCCTATTGCTCAGGTTTTAATGAAGTACCTATGCGGTTTTTGCTCCACCTGTGATAGGTGAATAAACAAATCTAAAATATCGTATTTATACGATATAAATAAACCCATTCATAGCCTGGACAATCAAGTCCTTTTTTCGCCGAATGGGTTTCGACGCTACACGTTTTCATCTAATAAATTTGTTTAAATTTTAAAGGGGTGTTTGTTGGGGAAAACCACAACCCCATGCAGGGTTGTGTACACCTGTTGCCCAACGAAACCACAAAAGGTTATTTGCCTTTGCCAGCTTCTTTTTGTAGTTGGGCAATCATTTTTTCCCGCTCCAAACTCTCTAAAAGTCTGTCTTTTACTAAGTTTACCATTTCTTCGAACGATTGTCTACGAGTAAATTTCTCGATTACCTGCTTGGTCTCGGCGTCTATCAACAAGATAAACCCAGTGCCCGCATGCTTTTTAACACTGCGGTCAACTCCGAGGGCAGTAGCCAAAAGGTCAGACTGATAACGGGAGGTATTATTGGTGTAATTAAAGTCCACGAACAACACTTCTCTACCGTCGAAACGATTTTTCAAATCATTGAAAACCGGAGTCATCACCTTACTTGCGGCACACCAGTCGGCATGTCGTTTTACAATTATTAATCTGGCAGCAAACCTAGGTTTACTGGGCTTTTTCACCACACTAGGCTGCCCCTTTTTGGAGGTGGTAAATAGGCTAAACATTTTTGTTATGTGTTATTTAAATTGTGTGAAATACTTGAATTTAGTGTTATTTCTTTCCCCTTGCGGGTGTTCACGGCGGTGTGTTATTTGCGGATTTGGCAAAAAAAGGCACAAAAAAACCCGAACCTTGTTGGGTTCGGGCTACCTTTATATCTTGGAATAATTATATATCAATCCAGATAGGATGTAGAGGTATACCCGTACCCTTCGCTAAAAAGTCAATATTAACTTTTTGTGAGTGTGGCACCAAAACTGGTGCTTCTTTCATACAATATGTAAGACTGAATTTTCTCACTGAACTATCCTATATTTTTATTTCTGTTCCACATAATTTTCTAATTATAGCGCAATTATAGCTATTTTGTTTCATAAACCAAACATTTATCGGTTAAAACAGTAAAAAAAATTTCTTATTTAAATCTGATTTAAATGATGTAAAGCATATTATTTGGTTTCAAAAACAAGCCTGAAAGTATAAAAAAACAAGGTTTGAACTAGTTTTTTAGGTATTTTCAAGCTGAGTTAACAGGTATATATTAGCTAAAAAAACCTCTTCATTAAATACAATTAGCAGGTTGGTTATCGAGAAAAAGTGACTTGAAATAAATAGTTAAAAAACCTATGCTTTATTACACCTATCTTGCTTTCCTCAAAAACAGGCATAAAAAAACCCGCGAAATTCGCGGGCTCAAAAATTACTCTAATTTTTTTTTGTATAACTACTTCACAAATTGATAAGTGCTTGGCATTGTTTTTTGCTTGGCGCGCAAGTCGCTTACTTCTTCGCCATAATCTTTAATTTGTTTAATAATGTCTACCCCTACATTTTCACCCCATTTAGTAATCAATTTAGTATAAATTGGCCCTACTTTACCATCGCCAATCTTGTAATTATTGATAGAAGTACAAGGCACCATACAAAAAGGAGTCGCTGTATAAAATGCTTCGTCAGCGTTCATTACATCATAAGGCTCAATATTGCGGTACTCATGCTCTAGTCCTAAAGCAGGAGCCAACTCATTGATTACATACTCCATGCTTACCCCACGCAAAATGTTACGAGGCTCAGGGCAAATCAATTTATTGTCTTTAATAATAAAGAAGTTACTACCTGTACCTTCAGTAATAAATCCATCTGGATCAAGCAATAACGCCCAATTGCGGTCGCCCGACATGTTAGACACTTCAATGTTGGCCATCATGTAAAACATACGGCTACGGTTTTTTACTTTAGGCTCTTGCAAAGATGCAGGAATGGCTCTTTGTGAAGGGATGGCGGCATTTACCCCTGTATCAAACAAAGGTCCCATAGTGGCTACTGTCCACTTGAAGGGGAAGTCGGTAATTACTACAGTAGGCTCTACTTTGCCATCAAAAATTTCAGAATAGAAAGACAGCGGTCCACGGCTGATATTTACCATCAAGCGGTGCTCATCGTGCTCGGCAAATACTTTGTCGTTGCGGTCAAGTACTTCGTAGCATATCTTTTCTAATTCGTCTATAGTATGAGGAATTTTAATGTGGAGGTAGTCCATAGAACGATACAGGCGCTCTAGGTGTTCGCGGATTTTGAATTGTTTTTTGTTGAATGAGCGGGTCATCTCAAACACCATGTCACCAAACATCAAAGCTGAATCGTATACCGAAATGCGGGCTTGCTTTTCGGGGAGAAACTCTCCATTTAGGTAAATTATTCTTCCTGAATCCATATAAAATGATTTATGCTGTTGAGTAGAAAGTTTATCTACAACAAGATATAATTAATTCGATTACAAAATTAGGAATAAGTCCAATTCTTTCGAGCCCATACTTTATTTTTTGTGGATTAGTTTCGTTTTTGTTCAATTATATATAGGTTCTAATGTATCAAAACTTCCAACGATGGTAACATTAGCCAAAGCAGCACTCAAGTTGTCATCAACTTTAAATAAACCTTAATAAAAAAGCAACCTTGAATAAGGTTGCCTCTTACAAAGAATCGTCAAAAATTATTTCAACTTTAAATCATAACACCCCCACTTATAAAGATCAGAGCCATCTTTTTGAATCACATACGCTTCGTCACCTTCTACAAAACTTACGGTTTTGGTGGTAGTGGGTATTTTGTCAAATACTAACACAAAATGAATCATTTCGCCATAATATACGTGTTGTCGGGTTTCATCATTTTGAATAAAGAAAGATTTCAGTAATTTGTTTACCTTCTTGGTTTGGGTATCTATCATAGTAAACCCGTCCTTTTTACCTGGTGCTGGTGTAGCAAGTCCGGCGCCAGTGGGCAAAATAATATTACGGTAATGGCAGTACACAATCGTATGCTTATTAGTCAGCTGTACCTTCTCGACATACAACCCTCTACCTCGTCCATCGCATTGTTTTTTCAAAGTATATTCTTTTGCTACCGTTTGCCCTTTCATAAAGGTGTAAAAGTCTTTAGCTGTTTCAACTTTACCATTAGTATATTGAATACTACGGACGTTTTTGCCCCATATATAGGTGGTTTTGCCATCACGTACGCCGTTTTTTACCTGTATTTTGGCATGTACCCTATTTTTTTTCTTTTTTGGAAAATACACCGAAAAAATAACTTCCCCAGTAAAAGGTTTGCCATCTTTAGTAAACTTTTCGCTTTTCACTTTATCGTGGTCGTACTCAATAGTAGCCTTTACCCCGTTGTCATACAACTTGTGCCAAGTGCCTACCTTTTGATTCATCTTATATTGACCTTTTTCTACTACTTCTACAGTAGGTTTTCGGTTTTTATTAATAAAGCTGCCATCGTAATAAGCTGCCATTAATTGACCACCCTGCCAAGTTTCTTGACGCTCTGCCTCCAGCGTGTTGAGTAGCCCGTAATATGTTACCTTAGAGCGCTTTTGATTCCCGTTTTGGCTCAGGGTTTTTACTTTTGAGATGGGCTTTTTGCTTTCAGGGTCAAAATAAGTAGTGGCTTCTACCTGACCATTGTCATACACATCTTCTGTTTCAATGCTGCCAAATACATAATTCACGACTTTGCCGTGTTTTACTCCTTTTTTGTAGTGCGCATTCATTACAAACTCTCCATCTTCGGTCCATTCCTGACATTGTTGATGGTACTGTCCAGCAAAGAAAGAGGCTTGGAGGTAGGGTTTTTTATTTTCTTTAAAAAATAGTTTGGCTGTTCCGTGCAAAGGTTTGCCCATAATTTTACCTTCGCTTATCTGGATCTCGTTGTTGCTTAAGCCAACATAAGTTTGCCCTGCTACTGGCTTTACCCCGTCGCATCCTTGACAAACTTCCACTGTTCCATAATATTTATCATTTGCAATCTCTACTTTTTTAGAGCTATATTGCCCTATACTTTCTGATATAGTAATTATAAACAATGCAAAAACAAGCAGACCTGAATAGATTCTTTTCATAAAATGATGTTTTTCAAATAACACAAATAAACAGGGCTAAAAACAATGCATAGTTCGTTTTGACATACAAAACCTTGTTCTTGCCCCTTTTAGACATACCTCTTCCCTTATTCCAAACATTAGGGTTTCAATAAGTTATAGTGAAATGTTGAAAAAAGAGAGAAGTTAATTGCCTATTGATAACGTCAAGTTAATGCAAATTTTATAATTTTTTAAACATATTCATCAACTTTTTCGTTTCAGGCAGTTTTTTGTTTGCAGAAATTGCTCTTCTAAAAAATATTATGAGGGTTTATGCACTGAAGGTTTGCTTTGTTATACCCCAAAAGGTATTTTTGCTCAAAGCAGTACAGGTATTCTTGCAATACTTCAGGCCTGCGTTAGAGTTAAAAACTCACAACTACATTATTGTAACAAACTATTAAACAATGAAGAATATATTAACCAACCTAATGGTAGTATTTGTGCTTAGTTTTATGTTTGCCTGTGGAGGCGGAAAAAGCACAGAAAAAATTAAAGAAGACACTAAAAAATCAGGTAATAGTGCTGAGCTGACGGAGCACTTGAAAAAAGAGCATGACATCATGATGAAAGAGCACGCTTTTATGGAAAAAGAGCATGCCTCGTTAGAAAAAGAGTTTGCCGATATGGACAAAAAGTATGAAGCTGCTCACAACGGTAAACGTGAAAAAGACTACGAAAGCGATGCTAAGGATCACAAAAAACTATTAGATGACCACGCCAAACTTATTCAGGAACATGCTACTTTGATCAAACAGCATGAAGATGTAACAGCCAAACATGGCAACAAACAAATGACAGATGTTGAGTTTCATAAAGCCCACCATGCATTGCGTGTGAAGCATCATAAAATGAAAGAAAAACATTTAGCAATGAAAGGTTTGCACGACGCTTTTGTTATTGCCTTTGACGAGGTAATGGGAAAGTTTAAATAAGTCGTAATTAGCCTCACACTGTTTGCTAATAACCAATTACAAAAAGCTTTTTTGACCTGCAAAAGGTCAGCAATCAAAATGTTATTTATAGCTGAATAATGGGTGTAGTTCTTTCTGGAGGAGGGGCTACATTTTTTTGCTTGAAGAGTAAATGTTTATGAAAATCAACTATCTGATTTACAGTATTTTACACCTTATTTTTTTGCAAAAAATCGATTTTTTAGTTATATTTACATTGTCTTTTAAGGGTTAAAAGATAGCCCAAGAGGTCAAAGATTTGGAAGTCTACCTCAAGGGCTTTTGTTAAACATATACAGTATAACAGTATGCAATTTACGGAATTAAATTTGGTTGCCCAAAACGAGTCAAGCTCTCCTAAGGCAAATGTATCATTGTTCGAGCAAGGCATTCGTTGCCGTATCGAGGCGTTTGCCCTCAATGCCGAGGCACTTATAGAGCAAGCCCAAAAGCGGGATGTGGTGGATATGGTAGAAAGTCTAGAGCTCAAACTGATAGAACTAAGCCACTTGCTCAACGATGCCAAAATGTTGCGAGATATTACGCAAAGCTAACACCCCAAGCCCCAACTTATTGAGTTGGGGCTTGCCCTACAACCACCAATAAAACCTCCCTTGCTGGATACTTGAGTATAAGAAATGCTATATTTGCACCACGTTAACCAGATTTACTCTGATGAAAAAACTATTTGTATGGAGCTTGTTATTGCTCACCTTTGCTCAATTGGTTGCCTGTGCCCCACAGGAAGAGATCTTTACCAATAATTCTGTTACTTTAGGTTTTTCTGATAAAGCCATTGTGTTTGATACCCTCTTTACCAATACCCGTAGCATTACCCAACGTTTGCGGGTGTATAACCCTGACAAAAACGCCATACGTATCAATCGTATAGAAATAGGTGGCAAGGCCAACTCTCCTTACAGTGTGAGTATTAAAGGTGAAAAAGGCACTGTATTTACTGATGTAGAATTGTTGGGCAAAGATAGCTTGTTGGTATTGGTAGAAATAAATGTGCCTGCCAACAGTCAAACAGGAGTAGTCATCGCCTTTGACTCATTGCTGTTTACCACCAATCAACAGCAACAACAGGTAAAACTGATTGCCTGGAGCGAAAATGCCCATGTATTACAAAATTACACGATTACTGGCAACGAAACCTGGGACAAAACAAAACCTTACATCATTCAAGACTCGGTAACGGTAGCCGCCGGGGCTATTTTGACTATAGGAGACAGTACCCGTGTTTACGGGCTCGACAAAAATGCCTTCATTCGCGTAAAAGGCAACTTGATAGTCAAAGGGGATACTGGAAGTATTGTTACTTTTACTGGCATTAGGCGTGAGATAGAGTTTGAAGAACAATTGGGTCAGTGGCGGGGTATAGTCATGGAAGCAGGAGCTGGGGTCGATATAAGCTATGCACTCATAAAAAACGCCTATACAGGCATTGCCATAACTGGCAACGATGCCGACACAGCACCCGACTTGATAGTAAAAAACACCACTATTAAAAATATGTTTGAGCATGGTATCAATGCCAACAATGCTGATGTTTTGCTCGAAAACAGTCTGATCACCAATTGTATAGGCAACACGCTTGGGGTAACCAATGGAGGGAGCTATACATTAAAGCATTGTACACTTGCCAATTATGAGTTTGAGTTTATCAGAGAAACGCCCTCTATTTTATTTAGCAATGAAGCAGCCAACCCTTTTACGGTAGAGTTGACCAATAATATTTTATGGGGCAACAAAACCAATGAAGTAGCACTTATAGAACCTTTGGGTAATATTAAACTTACAGCACGCTACAACATTGTAAAGACTGACCTCGAAGTATTTGAAGGCAACAATAATTTATTAAACCAAGACCCTGAGTTTGTCAAAGAAAACATCGGAGACTTTAACCTCACCAAAGACTCGCCAGCCAAAGATGCTGCTTTGCCCATTGGTTTTATGTTTGACCTGATCAAAACCAGCCGTGATGCTGTCCCAGACATAGGTGCACTGGAGTTTGTAGAGAAGTGAGGTTTATATGGTTAGTGAAGTAAATACTTGCTTGCGAATCGGATAAAAAAAATGTATTTTAGCTCTACTAGGTAAAACATTCAAGTGAATAGGTTGGTTTTGATTATGCTGTTGGTAGCATTGATATACATCGGTTTCAAAACTTACCACTACTTAACCATTCAACGCATGTCCTTTACACTCAATCGTATCCCCTTATTCGACGAACTAAAAAACAGCCAAAATATATTACTTGCCGGGGCAGGGGGTGGGTTCGATATTTTTAGCGGAGTGCCCTTATTTCTTGCGCTACAAAACCAAGGTAAAAAGGTACATTTAGCCAATTTATCTTTTGCCGCCTTGGGCGAAACCCGCGCTACTAAAGTTTGTCGGGCTTGTTGGAGGGTAGATTCTTCAGAGCCAGTTGCCACTACCGAACCTGCCTATTTTCCTGAAAAAGATTTAAGTCTTTGGTACAAAAAAACTTTTGGTGAAAACCTGGATGTATACGCCTTTAGCCGCACTGGGGCTGTTTATCTTACTCAGGCTTATGCCCACCTGATAGAACTGCTCAATATAGATACAGTAGTTTTGGTAGATGGGGGAACCGACAGCCTCATGTTGGGTTTAGAGCCAAGTTTGGGTAGCCCTATGGAAGACAGCGCCTCTATTGCTGCAGTGTATGCCCAGCCCAAGGTAGCCAAATACTTGACTTGCCTGGGTTTTGGGGTGGATCATTTTCACGGCATTTCTCACTATCATTTTTTAGAAAACGTAGCTGAGTTATCTAAAGATGGAGGTTTTTTGGGAGTATTGTCATTGGTGCCCCAAATGGAAGAGGTAGCTCATTTTTTAGATTTAATCGCTTTTTCGAATGCTCAAACTGCCCGCCCCAGCATTGTAGCAAACTCTATAGGCAGCGCCTTACAAGGGCATTTTGGCGATTATCATGTGATGGAACGCACCAAAAAAAGCGAGCTGTTTATCAACCCGCTGATGTATCAATACTGGAGCTTTAAGCTAGATGTACTTGCCCCAAAAATTCGCCACCTCGAATATATCAAAAATACCAAAACCTTTGTAGGACTAATGAAGGGCATCAATGAGTTTATAGACAGCATAGAACGCAAACCCAAAAAAGGAATACCACTTTAATTGAGTACCTGTAACCGCTGTTAATATTCTACCTTTATGCCACGATAACGTTCTTGTTGCTTATAATCTTTGCGCAGTGGGTGTCCTTCCCAATCGGCAGGTAATAAGATACGCCGCAAATCGGGGTGACCAACAAACTCAATGCCCAGTAAATCATAAGTTTCACGTTCGTGCCAGTTGGCAGCACGCCACACCTCACACACCGAAGGCACCTGAGGGGCTGCTTCTCCTGTGATATTACGAGGCAACACCACCTTTAGCGTAAGCCTTAGGTTATGCGGAATAGAAGTAAGGTTATACACCACCTCCATTGTATTCATTTTTTCGCCATTATCAATGCCAGTAATACAATTCAGAAAATCAAAGTAGGTACGTTCGTTTTGATATAATTCAGTGCATACTTCTTTTATTTGATCGGTTTGCACCGTAAAAAAAGGTTGCATGGCACTTTCGTTGGCTTCTATGATTACCTCCTTGCCCAATGCTTGTATTAATAAATCTTTGATTTCCTGAAAAGTCATGATGTATATTGTTTAGTAATTTCAATGTTCAACTTCACTTCATACAGCTATAAAATCACTCAGTTGGTTATCCTTTTTTGGTTAACTACATTGCTGTATATACTCAATAGTCCATAGTATTTAGTCGATAGTCGATAGCTGATTCGAGTAAATGTTTACCTTGTTAAATGCTGTAAACCAGTATTTTATATTAAGATTGCTTACTCAATTTATTTTTAAAAGTGTGTCGGTTTTACGCCCAAACACCCAATTAAATAGTTTTTAAATTCGTAAATAACTGAGAACCAGCAAACAACTTTGACTAAAATCACTGCGGAGCATTGTATACTAAAATCCCCTTGAAACTTGTCATTCTTTAGTATAACTCCCAATTGCCCTGCAAATAATAACGATACAGCACAGGATCATGGATAGTATTTACCCTGACTGTGCTGTCAGGTATCCTATTCTTAAAATAAGTATCCTTACCAAAAGAAGTCATCAAGAGCATCGACTCATTATTAATCCATTTGGTTTTTACGTGTTTAAACTTCAGCTTTCGCAAAGTTTCTTTGAGTTGATTATCTTTTAGGCTTTTCGACGCAATCACCCAACCCCATTCGCCCAACGTAAGTACTTGGTTGTGTATTTTGGTGGTACCAAACCCTGCTGCCTGCATAGTTTTGTTGATACACTCATACGCACGGGTAGAATAATAAGGGCTGCCCGACTGGGCAATCATCAAACCATTGGGGCGTAAATGACGGCGGCATAACTGGTAAAACTCTTTGCTAAAAAGCTTCCCTAGCTCTACCGTGCGAGGATCGGGCAAATCAATGATGATTACATCAAAAAACTTTTTGGTTTGATCCATATAAATAAAGGCATCCATATTTTTGATAGTCACCTTAGGGTCATAAAACGCACTGTCATTTAATTGGGTCAACACGGGGTGAGTTTTGGCAAGTTGGGTCATTGCTGGGTCTAAGTCTACCAATGTAATGTCTTTTACCTGTGGGTATTTTAATATTTCGCGCACTGCGGCACCATCGCCTCCTCCCAACACCAGTATATTTTGTGGATTTGCTGACAACGTCATCACTGGATGCACTAAAGGTTCATGGTACATTTCTTCATCCAGTGTACTCAATTGCTGGTTGCCATTGATAAATAACCAGTAGTGGTTTTTCCATTGAGTAATCACCAGTTTTTGGTAGCGAGACTGAAACTCATAGATTACTTTGTCTTTGTATTTTTTTTGTTCTCCAAAGACAATGATGGGCTTGGCATAAATACAACCTAGGGTAATTGCTAAAAATACAAAAGCCATCATCACATTGAGCCTAAACTGCCAATTGGGTTGAATCAAGTGTTTGAGCTTGAAGTAAAGCAGTATGGCTACTGTGAAATTTACCGTACCCAAAATAAAAGGGGTATAAGTCATCCCCAAATATGGCAAAGCCACAAAAGCAAAGAACAACCCACCTAGCAAACTACCAAAATAGTCTTGTTCCATTACTGAGGCTATATTTACTCTCAAAGACTGGTACTCTTGATTCAAACGGGTAACAATGGGAATTTCCAGCCCGATCATCATACCTACCAAAATAGCCAAGCCATAGATAAAAATACCATTATAGCTTGAGTAGGCGTGTATTGTATATACCAATATCGCCGAAAATGATACTAACATGGTAAGTGTAAACTCTATAATAATAAAAGTTTCGAGAAGTTTGCCTTTAAAATATTGGCTCAGATGGCTACCTAGCCCCATAGCAAATAGCATAAACGACACCACCAAAGTCCATTGTAAGATGGAGTCACCCAAAAAATAAGTAGCTAAAGTAGATAGTATATATTCAGCCACAATGCCTGAAAGTCCAGTGGCAAATAAAGCAATTTTGAGAATTGCAGATTTTCTTTTCTGATTTGTAGGTTGCACAGTCGCTTCCATATTCATTCGCGTATTATAATTAAGTTTTGATTGTTTTGTATTGAGTGTTTTTAAAGGTTGCCTGCTGGTGATTATGTCAATGCGTATGAACTTACCTTGCTTACATCTAAAAAGCCGAGATAATTCCTATAATTTCACATTTTGCCCAAATTACAAAGTTAAAAAGATTACCCAACCTTCATGATTATTCTTTTTATTTTTGACCTGTCTTACACGAATTTAACAATCCTACCAGCAGAGTGTTTATATCCTAATAAATACTGCTTTTTCCATAAAAGTAGTACTCTACTAATATTTGGGGTTTGTCTTAATTTCAAGTTTAATATTTTGTAGTTTTTCTTTTTTTTCTCTTCCAAGAGGTTTTCCTTTTTTTCAACCAAACTTTATATTAAACCTTTCTTTCTTACGGTATTTTTTAGTAAAAAAAATATTTAAAAAAACTCAGGAAACTTTAAACCTTTTTATAGTTTCCTAAGTTTATGTTTTGTAGATTTGTGGTACAAAACAAAGATTGAAGTCATTGGATTTGAAAGAAAATACAGAAGTTAAAGATAAAATTTTGCAAGCAGCAACTGACTTGTTCTGGCGCTATGGTATCCGCAGTATTACCATGGATGAGATTGCCAGGGAGGTGGCTGTATCAAAAAAAACAATTTATCAGTACTTCAAAGATAAAAACGAAATTGTTTGCTTGGTAATGGAACGAAAGCACCAAAAGCAAATGAAAGAAATGAGCAAACTTGAGTCAAGTTCAGAGAATGCTATAGATGCTCTCCTCAAAGTGTCAGACTTTATGGCAAAAAGCTTCTCGAAGCTTACCCCTTCATTGTTATTAGATACTAAAAAATACCATCCAGAAGCCTGGGAAATACACCAAAGCCGCCGTGACAGTATTTTAAACAGCATTAAAAGAAATATTCATTGGGGTATAAAAGATGGGTTATACCGCAAGGACTTACCTATAGAATACCTTGCTATATTGCGTATGGAGCAAGTAGAACTCGCCTTTGATGCAAGAAAGTTTTCAAATGAAGAATACGATTTAGTAAAAGTACAATTAGCTTTTTTAGACCATTTTATCAGGGGTTTAGTCACCCTGCAAGGATTTCAATTGTTGGAAATGTATAAAAACCAAAAACACCATGACTAATAAATTAAGGATTAGCCTTACATTTTGCGCATTGTGGATGCTCACTGCATTGGCTATTCAGGTACAGGCGCAGATTACAGATGATACTCCCGCTATTGGAACTTATTCGTTGGATGCTTGCCTAAAGTATGCTTATGAGCATTCAGAGGCATTGAAGAAAAACCAACTCGAAATAAGAAAATCGGAGGCAACTGTACGAGAAACACGTTCTATTGGCTTGCCTCAGGTAAGCGCAGAAGCACGATTTAGTAATGCTTATATCATACCTAAGTCTATTTTACCAGATGGACGTTTGTTTGGGGGACCTCCAGGTCCTATCGCAGTAGAGTTTCAGCCTCGTTATGCGGCTTCAGTCACTGTTACAGCTACTCAGTTGTTATTTGACGCCTCTTATTTGGTTGGGCTTCGGGCTTCTCGTGTGTACAAAGAGTTATCGCAAAAGCAAATCAAACAAAGTAAAATAGACATTGCAGGTAATGTAACTAAAGCTTACTACCTTGTATTGTTAAACAAAGAACGCATAGAGTTGCTGGAGCATAACTTTCGCCGCATAGACACTTTATATAAAAGTACCGCAGCAATGCAAAAAAATGGGTTTGCTGAAAAAATAGATGTATACCGTTTGCAGGTTTCATTGAATAATATTCAGACTGAAATTAATAAAACCAAAGCGTTGCTGGATTTTTCGGCTAAAGCCCTTAAATTTCAAATGGGAATGCCTGTGAGAGACTCTATTATGTTGTCAGGTAGCATCAATGATATTCAGCTGAGCGAAGTTACAGCGCAGGAAGCTGAAAGCAGTTCTTATAAATCACGGGTGGAGTATTCTATTTTAGAAACATCACGTAATCTGGCAAGGCTAGATATCAGAAACAAAAAAGCAGCCTACTATCCACGTTTGGTGGCTTTTATCAATTATGGTTCTAACGCTGGCTCAAGCAACTTGTCTGACTTAGGTTATGTGAATCAAAACTGGTTTCGCAATGGTATCTTCGGCTTTACCCTTAGTGTACCTATTTTTTCGGGCTTAGGCAATAGGGCTAAAGTAGAAAAAGCCAGGATTGAAATGCAAAAAATAGAGCAAGATTTCAAAGCTTTTGAGCGTACTTATGATTTTCAGGTGGCACAGGCTCGCCAGAGTTTGTCTACCAGCTTGCAAGACCTAAAAATTCAAAAACAAAATATGGATCTTGCCAAAGAAGTAAGCCGGGTAGCCAATATCAAGTTTCAGAGTGGTACAGGCAAAAACTTAGATATTATAGACGCTGAAAACCAATTTAAAACAGCCGAAACTAATTATTATAATGCTTTATATAATGCTATTATTTCCAAAATAGATTTAAATAAAGCAATGGGTAAACTAGTAGTTGATAAATAGACATCCATATTCATAATCTCTTTCAATAAAAGACTAAACACCATATCATGAATATAAAAACACATCTTATAGTTATTACCTTATTGGTATTGGCTACTGCCTGCGGAGGAGGTGACAAAGGCGGAGAAAATGGAAATGTTCTGGAAGTAAAAGCCAAACTTGCTGAAAAACGCAAAACGTTTGAAAAGCTACGTGCAGACATTGCCAAACTGGAAAAAAAGCTGGAAAAGCTTGACCCATCGTATGCCAAACAAAAGCTTGAAGCCAAAACTACTTTGGTAACTACGCTTCCTGTGTCTAAAGAACCTTTTACTCGTTTTGTAGAAGTGAGAGGAAAAGTTACTTCTGACAAGAATGTAATCTTAAATGCCCAAACTCAAGGTTTGGTGACCTACATCGCAGTACAGGAAGGGCAGTTTGTAGGAGCAGGACAATCACTGGTAGCTCAGGAAAACAGCGTATTGGCAAGTAACCTTGAGGAAGTAAAAACGCAACTAAAACTTGCGAATGCTTTGTTTGAGCGTCAAGACAAATTGTGGAAACAAAAAATAGGTACTGAAATTCAATACTTACAAGCAAAAAGCAATAAAGAATCGCTGGAACGTAAAATTCAAACCATTCAAACCCAAATGGCTTTATCAAGTATTACTGCTCCATTTAGTGGTGTTGTAGACGAAATATTTGTAAAGAAGGGGCAAAATGTAGGTCCTATGAATCAAATATTGCGTTTGGTGTCATTAGATCAGGTACAAGTACAAGCCGATGTATCTGAAGCTTACTTGGGTAGAATTAACAAAGGAGATAAGGTAAAGGTTAAGTTTCCTTCACTAGATATTAAGAAGGTAGCCGCAATTAAAACTATTGGGCAAATTATTAACCCTGACAACCGTACTTTTAGAGTAGAACTTCAGCTTGCCAACCCTAACCGTGCTTTAAAGCCCGACTTGCAGGCAGTATTAGAATTAAAAGATTTTACTAAAAAAGAAGCACTTGTAATTCCTACTAATTTGATTCAACGTGACAAGGCAGGAGACTTTGTATATATATTGGGCAAAGAAGACGGTAGAGCAACAGCCAAGAAAGCATTGATCAAAACTGGAGGGAATTTTCAAAACCGTACATTGGTTGAAAGCGGACTCAAAGGTGACGAAATGTTGATTGAGCAAGGTTTCAAAGATGTAACTTCAGGAGGTTTGGTGAAAGTAACCAACAATAGCCAACCTAAAGGTACCAAAACAGACAGCACTGACAAGAAAGTGGTAAAAGTTAAAAACTAAACATAAACTATCAGGCGCTTGTTTCAGCCCTAATGAATGCAACTACCTGATGAGCTTTTCTTGAGATGTAACTATACAGAACATTATGAGCAAGGAAAAAAACAATAAATTAGATAAAGAGTTTAAGCTGACTAGCCTATCGGTTGATAATCGTACCAGTGTAATGATCCTGGCGATCATCATCATTATTTTTGGGCTAATCTCTTATGTACAAATGCCCAAGGAGAGTTATCCAGAGATTGTAATACCTAATATTTATGTAGGTACCCCATACCCTGGCAACTCGCCCAATGATATGGAGAGTCTGGTGACACGCCCTATCGAAAAGGAACTAAAATCATTGACTGGTGTCAAGAAAATATCTTCTACTTCTATTCAGGGTTACTCTACTGTAATTGTAGAGTTTAACCCTGATGTAGCCATACCCAAAGCCCTTCAAGATGTAAAAGATGCGGTAGATAAAGCAAAAAGTGAGCTACCTACTGATTTGCCTGTAGACCCCAACGTGTCGGACATTAACTTATCTGACTTACCTATTATGTATGTAAATGTTGCCAGCAAAAAAGGGGGCAAAAAATATAAAAGGGAAGAGCTAAAAGTATATGCCGAATACCTGGAGGATGAATTTGAGAAACTGTCTCAAATCTCAAAAGTAGATATTAAAGGTATTCAAGAGCGCGAAGTACGTATTGATGTTGACTTGTTTAAGCTCGAAGGGCGAATGTTGAACTTCAACGATATTGCCAATGCTATTCGTCAGGAAAACGTGACGGTTTCGGGCGGTGACTTCTTGGCAGAAGACTTTCGTAAATCTATCCGGATTGTCAATGAGTTTGAGTCGATGAATGATATTCGTAATGTAATTATCAAAAACGAAGATGGTAACATTGTTTATCTTAGAGATGTTGCCCAAGTACGTGATAGTTATAAGGAACCTACGAGTTTTGCCCGTTCATCAGGTAATACTGTAGTAACCCTCAACGTTTCGAAGCGAAGTGGAGAAAATTTGTTGATTGCCGCTGATGAAATCAAACAAATCATTAAAGATGCCCAAGATAAAAAGAAATTACCTGCCGACTTAGACATTTCTATTACCAACGACCAATCACGCGATATTAAGTCAATGGTAAGTAACCTTCAAAACAGTATCATTTCTGGGGTAATTCTGGTAGTGGCAGTACTGTTATTCTTTATGGGTTTACGTAGTGCCTTGTTTGTGGGTATAGCCATTCCTTTATCTATGTTTATCTCCTTTATATTACTTGGTACAGCCGGGGTTACGATGAACATGATGGTGTTGTTCTCATTGATTCTTGCCTTGGGTATGTTGGTAGATAATGGTATTGTAGTAATAGAAAATATTTATCGTTTGTTGCAAGAAGGTTATCCACTTAAACGGGCGGTAAAAGAAGGAGTGGGGGAGATCGCGCTGCCTATTATTGCGTCTACTGCCACCACAGTAATAGCCTTCTTACCTTTAGCTTTCTGGGGTGGAATTATGGGGCAGTTTATGCGCTTTTTGCCTATCACCCTGATTGTAGTGCTTTCTGCATCACTCATTGTAGCTTTGGTGATCAACCCAGCAATTGCTATGATTTTTGCCAAACTAGATGATGGCAAAAACCACATCAATAAACGTTGGCTAATTATTGCTATAGTTTTAGTGGTGTTGTCAATTCCCGCTTATTTTGTTGGCAATTATACCCTTACCAACCTGCTGGGCATTGTAGGATCGTTTATATTGCTCAATATGTTTGTACTTACCCCTGTGTCGCGTTGGTTCCAAAACAAGGCACTGGTGGTCTTAGAAAACGGCTACTCACGTATTATTCGCTTTGCTTTGGGGGGTGCCATGCCCTACATTTTATTGGTAGGCACTATATTTCTATTTGTCTTCTCTATCATGTTAGTGGGCATATCAGGATTAAAAGTCCGCTTCTTTCCTGATAACGAACCTAACTATGTCAATATCTTTATTCAAAAACCAATTGGCACCGATATAAAGACGACCAATGAGTTTACCAAAAAAGTGGAAGATCGCATCATGAGCCTGATGAAACCCTATGATTTTATGGTAGATGCCATTATTGCTCAAGTAGGCGAAGGAACCAGTGACCCCAACGAAGGTCCTCAGCAAGGTTCATTGCCTCACAAAGCAAAAGTAGCCGTATCGTTTGCCGACTTCCAGGATCGTCGTGGGGTACAAACATCCCACATTTTGGAAGAAATTCGTGCCGAAATGAAAAAGTATCCAGGGGCATTGATTACCGTAAGCAAGGATGCCAATGGACCAAATAACGGACCACCAATTAACGTAGAAATCAGCAGCGAAAACTACGCAAAGCTGGCTGATTTTTCTGAGGAACTTAGAAAATACCTGATCAAGCAGGATATACCAGGAGTTGAAGAATTAAAGTCTGACTTGCAAACAGGTAAACCAGAATTGCTAGTAAATATTGATCGTGAAAAAGCTCGAAGCATCGGCTTGTCTACCAACGCCATTGCCAGTGAAATACGTACTGCGTTATTTGGGGCAGAAGTATCTAAGTTTAAAGATGGAGAAGATGATTATAAAATTCAGGTACGTCTTAAAGATGAGCAACGTTACGATTTGGGAGCATTACTTAATAAATCTATTACATTTAGAAATAATAAAGGACAAATAAGACAAATCCCGATAAGTTCAGTTGCTTCGGTGAATGATACGTCTTCGCTAGGTTCAGTAAAACGTAAAGACCTGGACAGGGTGATCACTATCTTTTCAAACGTAAAGGAAGGATACAATGCCAATGAGATAGTAGCTACTATGAAAGGGTTGATCAGCGATTATGATATTCCTGATGGCATTGATAGACCTAAGTTTACCGGAGAGCAGGAAGAGCAACAAAAATCAGCGGAATTTTTGATGATGGCACTTTTACTTGCGGTATTTGGTGTATTTCTAATTATTGTAACCCAGTTCAACTCTTTATCGGCACCATTGGTAATTATGTCATCGGTATTGTTTAGTACCATTGGGGTGTTCTTAGGCTTGGTAATATTCCGTATGGAGTTTGTAATCTTAATGACAGGTATTGGTATTATTTCATTGGCGGGGGTAGTAGTAAACAACGCCATTGTATTGATTGACTACACCAACCTGCTACGTAACCGTCGTAAAGCAGAACTTGGGATGGACGAAGAAGATCATCTACCTAATTCAGAGTTTTTGCAATGCATTGCTGAGGCTGGTAAAAAACGTTTACGCCCCGTATTGCTTACAGCTATTACCACAGTATTAGGCCTGATCCCATTGGCGGTAGGTTTCAACATCGACTTCTTTGGGTATATCACTGAATTTAAGCCAAACATTTACTTTGGTGGTAGTAACACTGCTTTCTGGGGTCCAATGTCTTGGACAGTAATTTTTGGTTTAACCTTTGCCACCTTCCTTACTTTGGTAATTGTACCTGTAATGTATTTATTGACAGACAGGCTTAAGTTCAGCCTCAGACGTCTATTTGGGTTGGGGGGTAAAAAAGTGAAAGAAGAACACATATCAGATAAAAAAAGTGAGAGCGAAAGCCCTACTGTTACGGCATAGCTTTTACAGCCTCAAGCTTTGGGTCGCTCTTCAAGCCTATTACTGATTTTATAAATCGCTAAAAATCAGCTTTCTATAAAATCGGTAGATAGAAGTTATATACTAAAATCAAAATCCCCAATGTCTGTTCAGACATTGGGGATTTTTTGTAACAATGGTTTAAAGAGTGGTTACTCAAACCTACGCTTGATAATATCAAAAAACTTGGCCACTACATCGTCTTCCAGGTTCCAATCAAACTGCACCGCATATTCGTTTTTTACTAATGTACGAGCCTCATCATAAGAGTTGCATAACTCTACCCGATCAATGGTTTCATTAAAAGCCATACTATTGCCTTTGAATAGTTGGTTGATAAATAGAAATTTCTGATTCAAAGGAATTGCTGCCCTCAGGTTATCAATGCGTGCATTCTTAAATTCTTCTACCAGTGGGGTATTGTCACTGCGGTGTTTTTCGTTGAGCGTATTACGTTCATCAATTACAGCTTCCATAGCAGTCTCGCTCAAATTAGGAGTACTGAACCCAAAATCGGTACGTTCATAAGATTCGGGCTGAAAATTTACTGGCGATTCAGTAGATACAGGGGTTGCCGGAATTACCTCCTCCGAAAACAGTGCATCAGTGTCTAACGGTAATAAGTCTGAAAAGCTCTTCAAACGCCAGTCCATAGGTTCTATATGCTCTTGTTGTTGAGCAAATACTTCCTCAAACATGGCAATGGCATCGGCCGGAAATAGCTCTGAAATACCCATACCTTCTACACGGGTAATAAAAGCTTGAATTAAAAATTTATTGAACTGAATGTAACGTGCCGATTCTTTGAGTTTTTGCACCGACATCCTGGCATTGACAGGCTTTTTAAATTCTGTAATAAAGTAATGATGAGGGTCAAGTGCCAACATCAACGCATCTTTGGTAGCTTCATATACCAACACATAAAAATCATCCTTGCGGATAGATATATGCTGAGATAAAATATTCATAAAGGTATTCAGCGCCTTTTTTACATCAGGATGCTCATAGTTAAAATAAGGGTTTTTAAGCTTTTGAGTTTCTTCCTGCCATTTCTCAAACAAAAGCTTTATCACCAATAGGTTTACTTGTTTGATATCACAAAATTTCAGTATATCTTCTCCTTCTATTACCTGGTGATCAATGAAAAAATAATCAGATAGTTTTTGTGCAAACGAACGGCTGTATTGCATCAACACCGATTGGTTTATAGGTTTTGTCTTATGCTCCATTGTGCAATTTTTTTAAGAAATCCTTCTGTATCTCAGATAATACCGAAATCAAACAACATTTGTTTAAATCTAATATAAAAGCATTTAGTTTTTAGATAAATAAAACTAAACCTTTGTGTATTAGATTATATAGAATGTAAAATTATATACCAAAACGATATATGTGACATGCCTAAAATAACCATAAAAAACCTAAATAACCAAGAAGTTGATCTTTATGACCCTAATAAGTCTGTTTTACAGCATTTGGGGGAGGCTTACATAGATTGGATGCAAGCCTGTGGGGGCAAAGGGCGCTGTACTACTTGTGCGATGGTGGTCCACAATGGTACACAATACCTGAATGTATTGACAGCTGCCGAAGAAAAATTCAAAAACCTGGGCAGGTTAAATTCAAACCAAAGACTTGCTTGTCAGTGTGTCGCTTCGGGCGATATTGTAATAAGTACACCCGAAAAATATCAATTACCACACGTAAATTACTCAGATAATTGATTCATACTTTGTTAGTTTACTTTTATTTTTTTAAACTTGGATACTAATTGAATCATGTTTTGGTGAAAAGATATATTTATCTATAAAAATTTTTGGTTCATATTTTGAACTGTATTTTTATAACATAAAGACATGATTAACAATGCGAAATATTTCTTGAGTGTTGTAATTATTTGCAAATTCAAACTATAACTTGTATTATAGCTTGGACTACACACAAATCTTGAGTTTATTGAATAATCAAACCAGGTTTTATATGTATAGCCTTATAATTTGCATAAAACTTGTAAATATTTTGTAGATTTGTTTGTCTTTAGTTTTTAAAAAACGTCATATCATCTTAATTTGAATGAAAAATGCTTGATGTATATCAATACTTCAAAAAAATGCGAGATGAAAGCATTATTCTCTACTTCAAAGGGGAAATTACTAATAATTTGCTTACCTCCATTTTACAGTTGATAGATGATAAGTTAGAACGAAAAAGCGAAGCTATAAAAACTAAAAGAAAAGTTTTTTCTATTCTTTTAGAATGTCTTCAAAATGTTTACAACTATTATCAAGAGAAAGAATTTGACAATGAACGCTATCATTCAGCGATCTTAATGATTAAAAAAACTGATAATGCGTACCATATTGTAACAGGCAACTATATGTCTAACACGGAGGTACCTCAGTTGAGAAACAAGCTGAATAAAGTAAATGCATTGTCCCCTGTGGAACTGAA
Organism: Microscilla marina ATCC 23134; assembly: GCF_000169175.1. Lineage (NCBI taxonomy): Bacteria > Pseudomonadati > Bacteroidota > Cytophagia > Cytophagales > Microscillaceae > Microscilla > Microscilla marina. Next base: position 243,498 of record NZ_AAWS01000006.1, on the reverse strand, counting down.
AGCGTTTTACAAGGAAGTACTAAATGAAGAAGAATTTACAGGAAGCGGTGGAGCTGGTCTGGGTATTATCGACATGGCTCGAAAATCCGGACAGAAAATCGACTACAGTTTTGATTCTGTAAGCGAAAGCCATTGTTTCTATAGTTTACAAGTAAAAGTATTAGCATAAATCTGATTTCATTTTAAATAAATGGAAAACATTGTTTTAGAAGGGACAGGTCGAACCCCATACGTTTCATTTGATTCCCAGGCAGGTAAATTAGAAATCTCAGGAAGATCTATTCCTGAAAATTCAATTACATTTTACAAGCCTCTATTCGACTGGGTTGACAACTACGTTCAAAGTCCTAAAGATAACACTACTGTGATCTTTAATTTGGAATACTTCAATACGAGTTCTTCCAAGTGTATTTTGGATTTGTTGCGAAAACTTGAAACACTTAAAGATACGAATAACGCTACTGAAATTAAGTGGTACTTCGATGAAGGAGATGAAGATATGGAAGAGTCTGGGAACGATTTCAAATCACTAATAAATCTTGACATTGAATTAGTTATGAAATAAAAAATGCACAAGTTTAGACAGGGAAAATATTCAACATGGCTAATTCCTCTAATGTTTTTATAAGAGAATTAAAAGCACTTAATCAAGCAAAAGAAATCCTTGAACAAACTGGTGACTCTGATGTAGTCTCAAAAGAAAATTTTGTGGAACTTTGTACACATTATGAAAGCCTACTAGGAGACACAAGAGTAATAACTAATATTAGTGATCGTTTACAAAACAAACTAAACCGAGCCAATGATGTACTTCATGAGCGTTCAGAAGAAATAAAAACGATCAATGACCAACTCAATGAACAAAATCTTGTTTTACAAAACACTATAGATGAGCTTACTAAAACTAAGTTAAGTAGAAGAGCTGCTACCATCACCATTATAGCAGCCATGCTTTTATTCATCTTATCTGAAGGCTTGCTTGAGCCTATCATTGAAGAGCAAGCACGAAAAGCTGATTACCACGCAAATTGGATTAGTTTTGCATTCAAAGGTTTTATAGCATTGTTACTCAAACCCATTGAGTACTTGATAGAACGATATTTACAGCGGGAAGCTATCCGAAAAAAAGAAAGACAAGAAGCAGTACAAGAAATACAACAAAAAACAAAAGCTGCCAGTTAAATGCTAACTGGCAGTTTTTGCTTTAGACAAAGTCAACTGTTTGTATAAAACAACCCTCTTTTGATTCCCCTTTTTTTTTAGTATTTTTAGAAGTCTGGTACATTAGTAAGTACCCCAAAGTAAAATCATCATACCCATGTCTCTGGAAAACACTGACCCTCAGCGAAAGTTGTCGGATAAAAATATAAGCAAGGAGACTGAAAAACAAGGCAAGGAAGCGCAACAACATAAAAAGCGTAAAAGAAAATTCTCTTGGTTTCGTTTTTTCGGGCGGTTGTTCTTTACACTAGGGGTTTTGTTAGGCATCATCTACTTAATCGCTTATTTTTACTTTAATGCTTATTTACGTAAAGAGATGGTTCGTCTGGTAAGTGTAAAAACGGATAGTCTTTATACACTAAAAATACACGATATTGGGGTCAACCTATTCACTTCATCGATTCAATTAAAACAAGCACACCTATATAAAAATAGTGATAAATGGGCGAGGTTTCGGCAGCGTTATCCTGATTCTACTTATTTGGATATAGATGCTCGTTTAGATAAGTTTAAGATTACAGGTATTCGCTGGTTTCATTTTTTAAAAACCAGCGAAATAAAAATAAAGAAAATTATATTTCAGCGACCCAAGATCAAGCTTCGCGGTAAGCCAAAGAAAAAAGCACGGTACAAAAAACCTCCTCTCAAACCTGTGCACGCATTGAAAAAAGCCCTTCGAAAAATGGCTACTCATGTAGTTGTAGAACAAATAAAGATAGAAGATGGGCAAATTGACTTGCTGCATAAACAACGAAAGGGGACAGCACGACATCAGGCTACTAAGATTGATATTCAGATTGATCAAATACGCTTGAATCCTACACCACAGTTACCTGATAGTCAAGCCATCAAAGTAGCTGGATTTAGTTTTCGTGCAACCAAATATCGATTTACCACACCAGATCAAGTATATGAAATAGCATTACAACAGCTCAAACTAAGTTCGCACGATTCAACCCTGCAACTTGTTGGTGTGCAAGTTACTCCTCAGTTTGCTGAAGAAAACCGATTAGTTAACTTAAAAACTCATAAAGCAACCTTTGTGAATGTAAGGTTGGATAGTTTGATGGCAAACCGGGTGGATTTTTTTCGTTTGATTACCCAAAAAGAGATTGATTTGGGAGCAGTATTTATGCGCCGTTTACAGCTTGAACTTTCTCAAGACAAGCGAATGCCTCACCAAATTCGTCAGAAAAAGCAAAACTTGAAACAGTTATTAGCCAAGATACCAATATATATCCGAGTAGATACCTTGGCTCTGGAAAATGCCTCTTTTGTTTACAAACAAAAATTACCCGCACAAAACAATACTCACAATGTAGCTCATAAGGCCGATAGTATTTACTTATATTTACGGCAAGTGGCTTTGGGCAAAGCAGCAGACTCTGCTACCAAAAAAAAGCTGTTGTACTCAGAAAGTGTTGATATTGAAATGCATCATTACCAGCATTTGACTCCTGATGGCTTGTATAAAATATCGCTTGATAAAGCCTTTTTTTCTTCACGCAAGTCGTTAGTGTCTATTCAAAATGCCTCCTTAAAACCGTTAACTTCCCGTCAAGAGTTTACAACTCGAAAGTTTTACCAAGCAGTAATGGTAGACGCCGAAGTACAGAGTTTAAACTTTACCAATCTCGACATTGAAAGTCTGGTTTACCATCAGAGGTTCATTATGAGAGGGCTATATATCAACAAGCCTCGCTTTAAAGCTTACTCAGATAAGCGGCGCCCCAAACGTCCCCAGCAAAAATACCAAAACTTTGAGCAAATGCTTCAGTCATTGCCTTTACACATAGAGGTAGACACATTTGCTATTAAAGATGCTTCATTAGAGTATGTAGAACAACAACCTAAAGATGCTTTGACAGGAAACGGCTTAGCAACACATACTGCCAACCAGTTGAATGTACTGGTACAAAGCATTCAGTTAGGCAAAGCCTTGAGAAGTTCAGCATTGGCAGAACTAGACACTAAAAGTCTGCGTGTAGGTGTAAAAAACTATCGTTTCAAAACCTCCGATGGGCTGTATGAGTTGCACTTTAATGATTTGGAGGTGTCATCAGCCAAGGCACAAATAGAAATAGATAGTTTGTTACTCAAACCATTATTGTCTGACTCTGCATTTGTACATGCTACTACTTATCGCAAGCCTTTATTAAGCATTGCTTTGTCAAACCTAAAGGCCAAAGAGGTTAATTTTGATAAGTTATTGCTTTACCAGCAAATTGATTGGGGAAAATTGTACCTGAACCAACCAATATTGGATGTGTTTGTGGACAAACGTAAACCCAAAAAACCAGCACCAAAACTTGACCCACCAGATACTACTTTGCTGACTAATACACTTGCAATATTGGATACAACTAGTTTGCAAAAAGCATTAAGAAACCTACCTTTATTTATCAAAATAGACACATTTGCTATCAAAGATGCCCGTTTGTCGTACCGTGAGCAGATAGAAGATGCGTCAGAACATGCTACTGGTGTAAACTCTCATCAGGTCAAGCAATTTAATTGTATGATTCCACAAATCAGGTTGGGTAAAGCATCGGTAAAGGATTCTATTCAGTATGATTTTTATTCACCTCATATTGTAGTAAAACTGGATGATTATGAATTTAGAGAAAAAAACAGTGTTTATAAGTTTTCTCTAAAAAATGTGCAAAGCTCGTTTATTGATTCTCAGCTTTTAATAAAAGATGTGCGCTTACAGCCTTTGATAACTCAAAAGGAGTTTGACCAACGACAAAAGTTTCGCAAACCTTTGTGGACAATTGATCTAAGAAGCATTCGTGCGCGTGAAATAGACTTGGAAAAACTGATATTTGAGCGCAAAATAGACTTGAATGCCTTAAGCTTTGACCGCCCAAATATAGATATGTATGTAAACAAACTAAAGACAAAAGATACGACTAAAGTGCGCAAAACTATCCATGAAACATTACAAAAAACACCTGTTCCAGTACATATAGGCTCAGTATTGATTTATCATGCCAATTTCAAAATGAGGGAGTTAGGCAAAATGGGGGAGAGTCATCACTTGGCGCAAGATATTAGTGTGATTGCCCAGCAGTTTACACTGGATGAAGACTTGATAGTGCGCAGTAAATCAAAAGATTTGTTGTTTACCAAGGACATATTTGTAAAAATGTCTCAATACCGTTTTATTACACCAGATAACATCCACGAGATTTCCTTCCATAATATGAAAGCAGCTCTCAACGATTCATCATTACAAATCAATCATTTAAGCATGAAGCCCAGGGTATCTGAGGCGTTGTTTGATAGTATCAAACAATCTAGAGCACTACGTACTGATGCTGAACTGGCCACTTTTCATGCCAAACACATTGATTTTCGTCGCCTTTTTGATGGAGAAGGTATTGCTATGAAACAATTGATGCTCAACAAGTTACACTTAGATTTGTATCAAAATAATAACCTACCCAGAAAAGCCGGTGTAAAACCCAAAAACTTACAGCAACTCATTGCTCAAATTCCGTTTTTTATTTCTATTGATTCATTTACATTACGCAATTCATCAGTAAACTTACGATTGATTAAAAAGGATAAAATCTTACGGCATCAGGCAGATAGCATATCTTTGGAAATACGAAACTTTGGGGTAAATAAAGCGTTGAGAAACAACCCAGCAATTCAAAAAGTATTGTTTGCAGATGATGTAGCATTCAAATTAAATAACTATCGTACAAAAACTCCCAATGAGGTCTACAACATCAGTGCAAAACAAATTAGTGGATCTACTTTCAAGAAAAACCTAATATTAGATAAAATCACACTGAAATCACCACTTACAGAACAAGAGTTTAAAGACCACTACCAAGTACAACAAGACCGCTTTAAAATCAATACTGATCAAGTCGAATTTAACAATATAGCATACAATCATTTAATTCGCCATGGACAAGTGAAAATACAGTCGGTTAATATTAAACGAATGTTTATGGACATTTTTCGTGATCGTCGTGAGCCTCCCAATCCACGCAAAGTACTCATGCCCAATCAACAAATAAAGAGAATACCATTCTTATTGACAGTGGATACAGTCAAAATGGCTAACTCTTTTGTAATGTATGGCGAAAAAGTGCCTGGCGGAATAGGTTTTGGGCAAGTTTTTTTCTCAGCAATTAATGCCAGGGTTACCAACTTAAAGTCAAGAGGTTCCAAAAATACCATGACTACTATCAGGGCAAACACTCGTTTGATGGGCAGAGGTTTCTTAGAAACGACCATTAAGCTTCCATTATTAGATCCAGAGTTTAAATGTGTCTACCGGGGGCAAATGGGAGAGATGGACGCAAAGTTTTTTAATACGATGATTACAGCCAATGACCATATTTTTATAAAACGAGGGCGAATTCGTAAAGTGAAGTTTCGAGTAGTTATTAAAGATAATTGGGCTACTGGTCAACTACTGGCGGGATACCGCAAATTAAGGATACAGGTATTACGTAAGAAAAATCATCAGCGAAAACGTGGGTTCATTACTTTTATTGCCAACCTGATTATCAAACACACCAATAATCTTACAAAAAAACGATATAAAAAAGGTAAGGTAAGGTATCAATTTAGAAAAAAAGGGGAATACAAAAACGGTTTTATTGGTATACTTTGGCGGGCTTTATCTACTGGTTTGGTTGATACCATTAAATAAGGTAGATGCTCAAATTAATGGTAAGCAAAAGGTAATAATAGAATGATAAAACCTCCACTATTTTTGTTGCTACAAAATTACAACCAAACAATATAAGGCTTTTCTCCCAAAATGTCCAAAGGTTGAGGTTGCTGTAAACAGCTTCTAAAACACATCTTGTTGGTAGCCTTATAAAGTCATCTATTCTGCCACTACAATCAAATAATGTACTTACTTTTTTAAAGTTTTATTTTTACACACTTACTTACAATGACGTAAGATGGAGAGTTTTAAAAACATTTAACTTAACATAATAATATTATTTAGGTAAATTTTTGACTTTTGAATCTTGAAAACAATCTATATCATTGAGCACATATAAAATAGCGCCTTTATCAGTTACTTCAAGATCAAAAACATCTTTCATTTGAAGTTCATCAAGTTTTTTGCGCGCTTCATCAATGCTACACTCAAGAGCCACACACAAAGCTGCTGGGGTGATCTTACCACCTGCTTGTATAACAACCTGCAGTACTTTTGCATCAGTTAATTTAGATGATGATGCTATAGTAGGCAAAGTTTGTGCTTTTAACACCATAATTTGCGTCATCCCACTATTACTGTAAGTAATCTTTAAATAGCCTTTGTCATAAAGGCTTTGTAACTTGAGCGAAGCTTGTATATAAGTAAGTACTGTTTGACGTGCTAAGCCAGTGGCGGTTATGCGCCCATTATTGTTTCTGATAATGGTCAGTATGTCATCGTCAGACATACTATGCATAGCCTTTTGATGTCTTTTATACACCTCTTTTACCTTTCTAAAAATCTTCATTTTAACCTACTTTTTTAGTGCTTGAATCCTCTCTCCAATCAGTCTCATTTAAAACATATAAAATGACTCCGCTATTGGTTACCTCAAGTTCAAACACACCTTTTAGGTGCAATTCCTCTAACTTTTTTTGGGCTACATCTATGCTACTACCTGTAGCCACACATAGCCTAGTTGGGGTTAAACTTCCACTATGCTCTATTGCAGCACTGAGTACTTCTGCATCGGTGAGATGAAGGTGTTTTTTGGAGAAATGACTCAATGAACCTGCTTCTTTTCCTTGTTTTAGTAAGTATACCTCTCCTGCGTCGGTGAGGGCAGTACGAAAGTACCCTTTTTGGCTCAAACAATGTAGCTTGAGCGAAGCCTGCAAATAGTTTAATGAGCTATTACGAGCCAACTGTCCAGCTGTAAGGCGTCCTTGGTGACTTTGAGCAATAACTATCGCATCCTCTGGCGATACACTGTTCATTGTAGTTTTGTGTCTTTGGTAAAAAGCTTTGATTTTTTTAATAATGTTCATAGTGCTAACAAATTATTATTGATAAAACAAAGGGTTGAGGCCCCTTACTTTTCCAAATCATTCAGTTCTAAATAAGCCCCTTTCAACTCTTGGATATGTTGCCCATACATGTAGTCAATAAGCCATTTCATAGGATATGACAAAACAATGCTTACAGGTACAATGGTGGTCAACAAAACAAAAAACTTAAGGTTGAACTCAAAAGGTTTTTTATTGATGAAATAACCTATTGTAATGCCAATACAAAACCCTATGCCTAACATATAGCGGACATATTTGAGGAGCTTGTCATAAATGTTAAACAATCGTTCCATTTTAGAAAGAGCTACCTTAAGGCTATCAAGGCTAAAATTAATATTTACCTGTTTGTAGATCAGCCAATAAACACTTCCTATAAGCCCAGAAACTAAGATAGACATCATAGCTAATGCATAGTCTTGCTGGTAGATGTATACTCCTGTTATAAAAGCTACGATCACTGAAGAGATACCCATTTCAAGAAAAAACTTGTCATAAATTCTCTTTAAAATTGGATTTGTCTTTTGCTTCAGGATGGCTTGAATGTCCTGCTCGCTATGTGCTTTTCCTACTAGCTGTTGGTTTTGCCACAGAGATTTTAGTTCATCTAACTCCATATAATTCTGGCTTAATAATCTTTTTAAGTTTCTTTTTAACCCGGTTGAGTTTTACTCCTACATTTGACTCTGAGATACCCAATATTTCAGCCATTTCCTGATAGCTTTTGTCTTCGAGATAAAGCATAATCACAGCGCGCTCTACCTTGGAGAGTTGCCTGATGGCCTGATATAGAGTAGCTAGTTTTTCTTCAAAATCTTCGTCAGGACGCACATCAGGAATCTGAAATTCTTGAATGGAAAGTTGTTGTTGGACTTTGTTTTTCTTCTGTTTTCGAAAACTCGTAATGGCAGTGTTTAAAGCAATTCGGTACATCCAGGTACTTATTTTTGAACGCCCCTGAAAAGATCCATAAGATTTCCATAACTGCAATATAATTTCCTGAAACAGGTCGGCACGGTCTCCTTCATTTTTGCAGTATATATTGCAAACCTTATGTATAATTCCTTGATTTTCGGTGATCAGTTTTGTGAATACTTGTTCCAAGGTTGGTAGTCCATTGTTTTATTTATAAGTATACCCAAAGGCGTAAAACTTACACCCCTCAAAAAAAAATGTTGTAAAACCTAGGTCAGATTCGTGAATAGGTAGTTAGTAAGGAGAGATAAAACAGAAAAAACCCGCCTACAATCTATGTATAAGAGGGTTTTGATTGGTAACTAAATATGGCTAATGATATATATTACTCATTATTTCATTCAGAACGCTGAGCTCAGGTATTTATTATAACAATTAATATAACCAACTGATTATCAGAATTTTAAAAATATTCTATCAACTATTCGATAATAAATACCTCTCTCCTATGACAATGGATAGTGCTGCAAGCCTTAAGTTTAGGTTAACAAAAAAGGAGTTCAGCATTGCCAAACTCCTTTCCGAATTTATCAGAAAAATCACTACGTATATAAGTAGCAACAAGTACAATGGAATATTTTAGGTTTTGATTAAAGCAATATCTTTGGTTTGATTTGTTGTTTGGGTAGCATTGGTAACCACTTGATGTTGTTCAGGTGATGCAACTGAAGCAGCAGTGGTCATTGTAAAATTAGGGTAAGCACTCATTCCATGTTCATGTAAATCCAACCCTTCCAATTCCTCAGTTTCCGATACTCTAATGCCTACGGTCTTTTTCACTATATAAAAAACAACATAAGCAGAGCCAAAAGAAAATAAGCCAATGGCACTAATGCCAATCAATTGGCTCACAAACTGCCCCCATCCGGCTTTGGCTCCAAGTATAGCTACTGCCATTGTGCCCCATACCCCACAAACCAAATGAACGGCAATGGCACCCACTGGGTCGTCAAGACGTTTGCGGTCAAAGAATAATACGGCAAGCACTACCAAAATACCAGCAATAAGCCCAATCAAGACGGCATCAGACACAGACATCACATCAGCTCCGGCAGTAATACCTACCAAGCCCCCTAGTATACCATTGAGGCTCATGGTAAGGTCGTGTGTTTTGAGGATGAAAAATGAAGTGAAAAATGCTCCCAGCGCCCCAGCCGCAGCCGCCAGCGAGGTAGTAACAAAAACCCTGGAAACATTGCCAGCTTCTGCTGAAAGTACTGATCCACCGTTGAAACCAAACCAACCAAACCACAATAAAAATACTCCCATTGCTGCCAATGGCATATTATGACCGGGAATGGTATTGATCTTACCGTCTGTATATTTACCCTTACGGGCTCCTAATAGCAACACTCCAGCTAAGGCAGCCCAACCTCCTACCGAATGGACAATGCTAGATCCAGCAAAATCATAAAATGGAGTACCTACATTTTTACCTTTTTCAACCGTTGCTAAAAGACCAGTAAAAAGACCTTTATCGGTGCCCAATGTTTCGAGAAATCCTCCTCCCCATTTCCACATACCAACCATAGGGTATATGATTGCTACAAAAAATACCGCAAACAAAAGAAAAGCCTCTAGTTTGATTCGTTCGGCAACTGCCCCTGACACTATGGTAATACAAGTGGCAGCAAACATTGCCTGAAAAATAAAGTCTGTCCAATAAGTGTAATGACCTGCTCCATATTGAGCTGTGTCCCCCCCTGTGGGCAACGCTACCCCTAAGCCATTAAAACCAAAAAACATTCCTGAAAAAGCTTCTCCTGGATACATGAGGTTAAAACCAATGAAGGTATAGGTAAGCAAGCCAATGGCTATAATCAATACATTTTTAAATAAAATATTGACCGTATTTTTAGATTGGGTGAGACCCGATTCGAGAGTGGCAAAACCAAGGTGCATAATAAATACCAAAATAGTGGCAATCATCATCCACAGGTTATGGACGGTAAAAAGTGCTTCTTTCATCTCTGATAATCTTTTTAAGTCTTGTAATATTGAACTGGGTAATAATATTCTCTGCTATCAAGTAATAAATGTACTTATCTAATAATCATCAATAACATATTTATAACAATTATAACACATATTACCTTCAAATAAAATCATTAAAAGAATAAAATAATGTAAAAAACCATAAAATGGCACTAAATATAAACTATCAAACAATAAATTCGATATATTTCACAAATAATAAGCTAAAAAAACAACCAAGACACACAAAACAACAAGCATTCATTAAATTGAATATTTCAAATAAAAAACCCAACAACAAACAAATAGTAAAGCATACCATAGAGGAGTGTGGTAAGTAAAAAAAATGAACCAGCAGTTAAATATTTTGCGTACTTAGGTAAGAGTTTGTAACTTTAACTAAAAACAATAGACTTGATTTTGCTATGAAAGAGGTTATTAGAGGCATATTAAAAAGTAACGAGCTAAGAAGTACACATTCGAGAAGTGAGATTCTGGGATTGTTTTTAGATTCAGGCTATGCTTTGTCAAACGCAGAGATTGAAAAAGAAATATCAGAGGAACACGATCGGGTAACCGTTTACAGGACTTTACGTACTTTTGTAGATAAAGGCATTATTCATAAAGTACTAGATGACAGTGGTACACCCCGCTATGCGCTTTGTAGTGATGAGTGCCAAGATACAGACCATAATCACGAACATATTCACTTTAAGTGTGTAAGCTGTGGGCTCACTACTTGTTTGGAGGAAATTAAGATTCCACAAATTAGCTTACCCAAAGGTTATAAAGCCAATGAAGTAAATATTTTGATGCAGGGAGTTTGCAAGAACTGCCAAAAAAATTAAGCAATTTTTAAACACTTCCCTAGCTTTATTGTTGTCCTATCAAGAACTTCATCTTTTTATAGTTCATCTCTTTTTATGGAATAAGCACACCTGCCTCCTATTCTAACCTTGAGGCATCAGATCACGCATCATATTTATGTGTATCTGACCATTTTATCATTTGAATTTCACAGAAGATACAATAACAGCATGATTCATTATTCAATAAAAGATCTTGAACATTTATCAGGTATAAAAGCGCATACGCTACGTATATGGGAGCAGCGCTATAAACTGGTAGAACCCAAACGAACTGATACCAATATTCGTTATTATAACGACAATGATTTAAAGCTTATTCTGAATGTCTCACTGCTAAAAGAGCATGGTTTTAAAATATCGACCATTGCCAAAATGCAGAAAGATGAGATTAAAGAGGAGGTCTTATCTATTACTCAAAAAAGCGACCGTTATACAGACCAAATACAGGGGCTTACACTAGCAATGATAGATATGGACGAAGAGCGCTTCGAAAAAATCATTGCCACAAGTACTCTTCAGGCTGGTTTTGAAAAAACAGTAGTCAACATTATTTACCCATTTTTAGTAAAAATAGGAGCACTCTGGCAAGCGGGCTCTATCAATGTTGCCCAAGAGCACTTTATTTCTAACTTGATTAGACAAAAAACCATTGTCGCAATTGATGGACAAATCAATAGTACTGACAAAAATGCAAAGAAGTACTTGATGTTTTTACCCAATAATGAAAACCATGAATTGGGGTTATTATTTGCAAATTATTTGGTGAGGGTACGTAGCCAAAGAGTAATTTATCTGGGTACTAGTTTACCTTACGATGACCTAATAACAACATCAGAACACTATCAGCCAGATTATATGGTCAGTATCTTTACTTCTTACCCCGTTCGTAAAGATGTACAAAAATACATTGACAAGCTGGCTAGTGACTTTTCAGATAAAACCATTTTATTGAGTGGTTCGCAAGTAGTAGCCCAACCTTTAGACATTCCAGAAAACGTATATGTCTTTAAGAAAATGGCTGACTTGATAGATTTTATAGAAGAAAACCAATAGATATGAATACCAAAAAAGGTGAGTCAACGCTCACCTTTTTTATTGACTATAAATCAAGTACGGGTTGTGGAGGTACTCCCACTTTTTTGCCATAAGGTGTAGTAGCAAGCACACCCTTTGTTACTCTTTGATTGACTGTCTCAGGATTTATACAAACTTTCTCTAAAACCTCAAACACCACATCCTCCCAATATACCGAGTCGTTGGCAGTAGCTTGTTCGATAAGTGTTGTTTCATTGTCTAAAATGGGGGATCCTTGTACTTGTAGGTCCCCATCATTCCACTCAAAGTATCGTTTAACTTCTCCCTTTTGTAACCACATCCACTCAAACCAATCGCGACGAGGTTGTGATGTAAAATAAGCTACAGAACCATATACAGTACTGAGTTGCTGAGCCAATGACTGAATAATATCAGACCGGTCTTCAGTAGCAATGATAGGGTGTTCTATATCTTTGACAAAAATACCGTCACCAAAAACAAAAACCCACCCATCAAGGGGGGCGCTAACATAAACACGGGTAAGTGTGCTGTCAGGGGTTTGGCGTGTGTCCCAATAATCAGATAGAATCGTACACACGCCCGTATTCCAGGATAACGGCATAGGATCGGTTAGCTGAAGGGTCTGAAGAATATCTTCTAAAGAATGGTGTTTTATAGTAAGCCAACTTATATCGCTTGGTAATAATAAATTTGCCATAATGTTTAAATAAGTGTTGATGGAGTAGAATATTTTATAAAAATAAGCACTTGTTTTAAAATTCACTCTTTTGAATATTTTGCATGATTTTTAAAACAAGGAGAAAGGATGTTTTAAATTACCAGATAACAGTCTCACATTGGTTTTAACTAAGTACCCAACACAAGCACCTATTCAAAAATACAACATTCTCCAATAGTACCCAACAATACCCAACCTATTCTATATAGCTACTTCACTGTTTTGTTTGTTGGCATTATAAATAATAGACAAGAAGTTTTCGGTAAACTCAACAGCATCTTCCATTTCTACCCTATTCATCAAAGCTTTTTCCTTATAAATCAATATATTATTATTACGACTTTCAATGTTAAAACCTTGGTTTTTTTCCAAAAAATCAATCAATTCACGGGAAAATAAAGCCCTAATTTCTTCTTCTTTTTCACCTTTGAGTAAGTAGGCTTCCGAAAATCCAGGGTAATCGTCAAAGTCTATGTCGCCATAGCCCACACTTTGAATAAGCTTTGCTAATAAGTGCTCTCGCCCAAGTGTAAAGTCGGGTATATAAGCTTCTACCCCATACACTAGCAATACCGACATTTTATGGCTTTGTTCACTCATACGAATACCCTTGGACAAGAATATATCTGAAAACTCAATACGAGTTACCCCAAAAAACTTGGCAAATGTATTTTCACTGTACTTTATTTCATACCCTAGGGCAAAGTGAAACCCCTGAAGTTTTACTCCATCAAAAGTGATATTAGGTTTAAAACGTGCATTATTGATAGCGGCCACTCCTTGTACATCAAGCTGGCGTTCGTCTAATATCCCTTTTTCCACCAAGTGTATTTTTTTGCTTTTATCTACTGCTTTACGTTTTATAAGTTTTCGGGTAGCCAACGGGTGTGCCGACACTGCCTTATGTTGTTCCAAACCATTCAGTTCTATTTTACCGTTTTGAACACTATAGGAATAAGCAAAGAAATATATATTTTCCATAAAGCCATAGTCAATCACCTTAGATTTAGAGAAGTCAATGATTAAATAATGTCCCTCAGGCACATCACGTAAATGCTTGCGTAAACTTGGGTAATTAGAAGCCAATGCAGCATTTTCAATGAAAATACGAATCTTTCTTTTCTTTTGAGTAGTAGTTACTTTAATGCGAAACAACGAGGAAAAAGAAGCACCCAATAGCTTATAAGAAACTAAAGTAATAACAATGCCTATTAATACCCCCCATAACACGCCTAAAAATACAGTAGCTATCAAGGTTACTATATAGATCAACAATTGCTCTTTGCCTACTTGTTTTAAGTCCTTGATGAGTTGAGGAGAGTTGAGACGATACACCGCATAAATAACGATGGCAGAAAGTGCCGCTTTTGGAATATATTTGAACACTGAAAAAACCAACAAAACAAATACAAGTAAAAATAAACTTTGAAAAAAGTTAGCCCAACGCGTTTTTGCTCCATTATTTACATTCTTTGAGCTTTCGTCCATGGTAGCTATCAAGGGCAACCCTCCCAAAAATCCACTGATCATATTGCCTATGCCTATAGCCAATACCTCTCTGTTGAGTTTGGATCGACGGCGGTACAAGTCTACAGCATCAATTGTTTTTACATTGACCGCTGTTTCGAGGGTACTAATTGCTAAAATAATGAAAGTAACTTCAAGCGTTTTCAAAATATAAAACTTTGAAAAATCAGGAAACACAAACAAGGCCTGAGCATAGCTTGTTCGCACGATAAGATGTGCCGTATCTTTGGTATGTAAGCTAAAGTAGAAAGTAGCCATCAAACCAAACAATAAAACGACTACAGCAGATGGTAATATTTTAGGGTATTTGATAGACGAAAAAATAAACATTAAACACAAACTGGTAATGCCTATGAAAGCTATATTTGGGTTAATAGTAATGGCTGTGTCATGGTAAGTGTCTACCCACCCACCCATAAAGTTCCAAAAAGGGCTTGCAAAGTCTGTGGGCAATAAGTTAGGTAACTTCATCCATAACATAGATTCACTTGAAACATCAGGGGTAGCTCCTAGCAAAAAATAAAGCTGACGCCCAAGGATAGTAATACCTACACCCCCCATCAGTCCGTATACCAATGAATCGGGAATAATACTGCGCCAGTTGCCAATACGTAACAAACCCAAAAGAACCTGCAGGCTCCCTGCCATAATAATGGCCACCAATGTATATTTATAACCTGTGATAAAATAACCACTCCCTAGGTTTTGTACTCCATAAGCAAGCACTGCAGCAAAACCAATGGTAGGTCCTTTGATAGTAAGGGGTGAACCGCTCAAAAAAGTGACAATGCTCCCAGCTACTAAAGCCGATATGATGCCCGACCAAACAGGAAAGTTACTGGCAAAAGCAGTACTCAAACATAAAGGAAGGGTGAGCATAAACACCAATAAACCAGCAAAAAGGTCTATTCGCCAGTTTTGACGCAAGCCAGCAATACCATCTTTAGGAAGCTCCAGCGTACCTTGTTCTATCATGAGAATTTATTTTTTCGAATTTAATCTTTTTCAAGTGCTTAGGTATATCCAAGAAAGGTCAATTTAATACAAGAACTATTCTATATATTCTCTTTATGTATTAATTTCTATCTTGCAGATATTACCAAAACAATAAAGCTGAAAAGCTTTGTGAAAGTTAAAGTAATAAAAACTGTTTTAAAAAACACATAAGACAAATATTGATTGTACACATTCTCTACAAAATATTTGTGTTCAATTGATATATCTATTTAATAGCCCTATGATTTTAATAGCTGATAGTGGTTCTACAAAAACCGACTGGCGGGTAATTGATACTGACAAAAAAATAAGCCAAATGCAAAGTAAGGGGTTTAACCCCAACTATGACTCTGGCGATTTTATAAATAGTGTCCAGCACCAAATTTTACCAAAACTACCTGCCACCATCAGGCAAGTACACTTTTATGGTGCAGGTTGTTCTACAGAAACAAACTATGCTATTGCTCAAAAAGTATTATCTTCTCTGTTTCCAAAAAGTTCTATTTCAGTCTATCACGATATGCTGGCAGCCGCTAGGGCATTATGTGGACACCAAGCAGGTATTGCTTGTATTTTGGGCACAGGATCAAACGCTAGTTTATACGATGGTGCTCAAATTAGCCAACAAGCGATCAACCTAGGCTACTTGCTAGGAGACGAAGGTAGTGGTTATCACCTAGGAAAGATACTACTTACTCATTTTTTGTATGGCGCACTTCCTATTGAGCTCACCCAAAAATTTGCCAAAAGGTACCCTAAAGTTACTCGAGATGAAGTATTAGAAAACCTCTACCACAAACCCTACCCCAATCGCTATGTTGCATCTTTTACTAAGTTTTTGTTTGATTACCAAAAACAGCCCACAATATACAAATTGATTTATGACTGCTTTGCTGTTTTTTTCGACAAGCACGTACTTACCCTTAAAGATGCACAACAACACCGGGTACATTTTGTAGGCTCAATTGCATTTTACTTTAGCAATATATTGCGACAGGTAGCCAATGACAAAAATATACATGTAGGTAATGTACTAGAAACACCTATTGCTGGGCTAACCCTTTACCATGAAGAACAACTCTAAACATTTAAACACTTCTGTCATGACAAACGAATCAAAATCTACTACTGAATCTTCATCTAACTATGAACACCTGGAACAGATGTCAATCAGTGCATTACTCACTAATATTAATCGTGAAGATCAAACAGTGCCTCTAGCCATAAAGCCTTGTATACCCAACATTGAGGCATTGGTAGTAGGTATTGTAAAAAGAATGCAACAAGGGGGACGCCTGTTTTATATAGGTGCAGGTACCAGTGGCAGGTTAGGCATTGTAGATGCGTCAGAGTGCCCTCCCACTTTTGGGGTACCCCATGAATGGGTTACTGGTTTAATTGCAGGTGGGGATACTGCCATTCGAAAAGCAGTAGAGTTTGCAGAAGATGATATAGATCAAGCCTGGCAAGATTTAAAAAAACACAATATCAATGACAAAGATACATTGATTGGCATTGCTGCTTCGGGGCGTACTCCTTATGTAATAGGTGGAGTAAGTGACGCTCGAAAAAATGGAGTATTTACTGGGTGTATTACCTGTAATAAAAATAGTGCACTGGCAAATGCAGTAGAAGTAGCTATAGAAGTAATAGTAGGACCCGAGTTTGTTACGGGGAGTACCCGAATGAAAGCAGGAACAGCTCAAAAACTGGTACTAAATATGATCTCGACTTCTGTGATGATTCAACTTGGCAGAGTAAAAGGAAATAAGATGGTAGACATGCAGCTATCCAATACTAAGCTGGTAGACCGAGGCACACGTATGGTAATGAATGAGCTACAAATAGAATATAATGAGGCTGAAAAATTACTTACACAATTTGGCAGCGTTAGAAAGGCAGTAGATAATTACAAAAAACAATAAACCTAAGTACATCAGATCGATTACTAACTAAATCAAAAATGTTTATGAAAACTTATTACCTATCTATCTGGCAAAAAGCAGCAATGGTATTTCTCAGCTGTTGGATGTTTTTTTCTGAAAGCATTGTTTATGCCCAAACTGATTTAGTCCAGATATTGAACACAACACAATCTGATTTTAACAAATTAATGGATGGCTACTATAAGCCTATAAGTAAAGCAGCTGGTACGGCTATGAATCATGGTTGGCATAATGTAGCAGAACCTATGCGTGTTGGAAGGTTTGATGTAAGGATTGTGACTTCAGCCACTTTTACCCCTGAACAGGATCAAACACTAGACTTGAATGCTTTAGAACTCAGTAACTCTTTTTTGTTTGACCCTGAGTCATCCACTACTGCTGGATTATTAAGTTCAAACCAAGGCAGCACTGTTAGGTATTTCCCTCAAGGTGTAGACACTGACAACAACTCACCCGCTTTGCTTACCTTACCCGACGGTGTAGGCTTTAATTTTGCCCCTGTACCAGCCGTTCAATTTAATTTAGGATTATTATGGGGTACAGAACTATCTATCCGTTTTGCTCCTCCACTAGCATTTGATAATAACCAAGATATATTAGATAACTCTGAAGGTAAAACTAAAATAGGTTTATGGGGAGTAGGACTTAAGCACGATTTTCAACAGTGGATTCCAGGTTTTAACCTTTGGCCGGTTAAGTTTTCACTGGCTATGGGTTTTAGTCATGCCAATATCAAGTCCAACACAGCACTTACTCCTACTGACACCACTTTGGTATTGCAAGGCGTCAGTGCCAAACCAGACTACAGCAACTTTACCAACCAACAACTCAACTTTACAGTTGATGCATTTCATGCTGGTTTATTGTTTTCACGAAAGTTCCCTATCATCACATTTTATGGAGGCTTATGGTTCCAAACTTCTTCCACCAGGTTTGAAATTTTAGGCAACTACCCCATTACAATACAAGACAATGATCCTAACAGCCTCACTTTTGGAGATACTGTCATTGCCGAAATCACTGATCCCTATACAGTAACTCATAGCTTTAGACAAGCCAGTTTTAATCTAGGGGTACGCCTTAAGTTAGGGGTATTTAGTTTATTTGTTGACTACGCTACTGGCACACAAGATTATAACACATTAAGTACAGGAATAGGTTTTGGGTTATACGAAAACTAATCACTTGTATAGCATAGAAATAAATTTATTTAAAATAAAAAAGCAGTTTTGGGTCTAATTTCAAAGCTGCTTTTTTATTACATGTATTCCTGAAATACATTCCCCCACTCTGGCCTATATCATTTGTAAACCCCTGATTATTTCGTATTTTTATAGATATAAAAGCATTACAAGTTTATCAGTGCTTTTGCCAACAACATTACAGAAACATGCACACAATAGAACCTTTTTACAATTGGGAGAATGCTTATCAGGCTTGCAGAGATATGCGTTCTCCTTTTTTCGGACGAGAGTATAATGTTCAACATTATACCAATGATATTTATGGATACTACATTCACCCTCTTTGGGATTGGATAGGTTCTGAGACGCTATATGTAAAGATACTTTTTGTAGATTATAATAGGCGTTATGCGATTATAGAACTTTTTGGCGAATGGAATGACACACTACATAATGATATTATGCATTTAAAAAGATGTGTGATTGACAACCTTACTGGACACGGGATTAATCAGTTTTTACTGGTAGGCGAGAATGTGCTCAATTTTCATGGCTCCGATGACTGTTATTATGAAGAATGGTTTGAAGATATAGAAGAAGGCTGGATAGCCGCATTCAACTTTCGCGACTTTGTAATAGATCAATGGAAACAATACAACATAGATTACTACATCAACTTTGGGGGCTCACTTGAAATAGATAACTGGCGAACAATGAAACCTTTAAAACTCTATCAATTGATTAACTCACAAATAATCAAAAGGATTGGGGCTGCTTATTAGTACCTCTGGACAAAAAGTCCAGAGGTTGTAAGGGCTTTTGGGCATCAACGCATTTTGTTACTCATCATTACCAGCGTGGGCACCTTCCATAAACCAACGGGCATATTTGGGATAAGCCGAAGCAATTCGTGTGATCTCACTGGTAAGATCTTTCGCTTCTTTGAGTAATTTTGCTGGGTTGCCAGCCCACACAGTACCAGACTCTACCACCATGTTTTGTAATACTATCGCCCCTGCCCCAATGATAGATCCAGACTTAATCATGGCCCCATCCATCACAATGGCTCCCATGCCTATCAACACATTGTCTTCGATGGTACAGCCATGCACTATAGCATTATGAGCAATAGATACATTGTTGCCAATAATCGTTTCACTACGTTGATAAGTAGCATGCACCACTGCTCCATCTTGTACATTTACCTGGTTACCCATACGTATGGCACTTACATCACCCCTTACTACACAATTAAACCAAAAGGTGCAGTCATCTCCTGCAATGATGTTTCCTACCAAGGTGGCGTTTTCTGCCAAAAAACAGTTATCACCATACTGAGGAGTAAACCCTCGTGCTGATTTTATTAAAGCCATGTTTAATTTGATTTGTATTGATAAACTTTGTAAAAAGGGAAGTTAGCCATTTCTCATAAATTGTGCAGAGTAACCAAACAAGTATTTTGAAGACATCCTAAAGCAAAAAACACTTTCGGACATTTTGCCCAAAAGTGTTTAGATGTTGTGAAACAAAAACACCTACTTACCAATACTCCACTTATACAATCAAATAGACTGAATCTTGTGTTGTGAAATATGAAAATTGATTTTTGCCACCAAGCATTGAACTTTGATATGATTGACTTGATATACCTCAATGTTTGCCCAATGTACTTTCCCTTACAACAGCTGCTTCTCTGAAGCTTTAGGCTGTATCTTGTTCTATTGATTCTAAGAAAATAATGGCTTTCAGTGTTTATATTTTTAGCTAATTGATGTGGTATAGTTAAATGTATCTAGCTCATCTTGTAGTTTCATAATGCGTTGCTCCAGTTTTTCTATAGCTTCATCTTTGTCTCTTTGTTTAAACTGAGCCTCATACGCTACCAACTCATTATTATAACCTATGTTTACTTTTCCTTGCTTCACCGATATTTCACGGTAAAAAGTAATCATTGATTTCAACTCACCTATTTCATATATTTTATCTTGCACTACTGTGTTGGCTTGTGTAAGCTTTACCTTAAGTCTAATAAGCTCTTTTACCTTTTGGTCCAACTGCAACAACAAATCGGGAACATTTTGACTACTCCCCAAGCTAAATCAGAGGGGATTCTTACCCAACGCACAACTCAATAGTTCACGTTAACGGATAGAGGCAAAAGCCCTTGCCTCAATATTTTTTGCAGCATTGACATCTGCATTTAGTTCGGTATTACAGGAGCTACACACAAATTTAGCTTGTGTTATCCTACTTTCTTTGTCTTTGTGTCCACATTCAGAACATATCTGAGAGGTATGTTTTGGGTTAATCTTGACAAAAGTTCGTCCATGCCACTTGGACTTGTATTCCAATTTGTCCAAGAACATAGAAGGAGCAGTGTCCAGGATAGCACGGTTAAGACCTGCTTTGGCTTTAACATTTTTACCTGGTTCTTCAGCATTGCCTTTGGCACTACCAGTCATGTTGCGAACTTTGAGGTTTTCAACCGAAATAGAGCCATATTTGAGTATTAAGCCTGTGCTGATTTTGTGTTGAAAATCGTTACGAATACGGGCAATTTTAGTCTGAAGTTTAGCCAGTTTTCGGGCTTGCTTCTTGAAGTTGCTCTCGCCTTTCTTTTTGCGGGAAAGGCTTCGTTTTTCAACCCTGAGCTTTTTTTGGTAGCGTTGAAAAAGGCGCGGATTGGCAATGTGCTCACTATCAGAAGTTGTTAAAAAATGCTCTACACCCCAATCCAAGCCCACAGTTTGGTTATTACTGGGAAGCGGTTGGATGGTGGTGGAAAACATGATAGAAATATAGAAGCCATCCGATTCTTTGATGATGGTTGCTCGTCTGAGTTTGGCTTCTTTTGGTATTTCGCGGGAGTAGAAGGTTTTGACTTCACCAAGTTTTGGGAGGACAAAACGACCTTTTTCGCAGTTATCCCAATTGACCGATTTAAGAGTGATGGAGTTGTACTTTCCTTTCTTTGCCCATTTAGGAAAACCACCCCCTTTGAAAAAAGATTGATAGGCTTTTTCAAGCCTTTGAAGCACATCCTGGAGGCTTTGAGAAGGAACATCCTTAATCCACTCTACATCCTTGAGGGTTTTGAGCTCCTTATCCAAATCAAAGCGAGACAAGTTAACCCCGTAGGCTTTGTAGACGTATTGTTTTGTCTCCAAAGCAAGGTTGTACACAAAACGACAGGCGCCCACCCAACTATTCAGCTTTTGAGTTTGGGCAACCGATAAATTTCGGAGCTTGTATTTGTACGTTTTAACTACTTGGAGCATAATGCAATATACGGAAAATATATTATTTATTTGACAGTTAAATACTATATTTAAGCTATGGAAAAACGTTGGAAAAGCTCTAAAAATAGTGTCTACAGCCTTGGCTATCATATCATTTGGTGTCCAAAATACCGCAGGAAAGTCCTGACTGAAGAAATACAAAAAAGACTCAAAGAACTTTTGCTTCTAAAAGCAAAAAGCTTAGGCATTGAAATTCAAACCATGGAGACTATGACAGATCATGTTCACCTTTTCATCAAAGCCAAGCCTGTAGATGCTCCTCATTTCATTGTTGGGCAACTGAAGGGGTATACCAGTCGCTATTTGAGAAAAGAATTCCCAAAACTAAGAAGCAGACTTCCAACCCTTTGGACAAGATCGTACTACATTGAGTCGGTAGGGCGTATTTCAGAAAAAAACATCAAGAAATATATTGAAAATCAAAAAAATGTTTGACGCTGAATGTGCTTCTTCCAGGAGCAATTATTTTTCATCCCACGGCTGAAGCACGTAGGCTTTCAAATAACATATATCGTAAATTACTCATCTGTAAAATATCAGATGGAACCTCTGATAAGCCTAAACCTACTCTTGTTACACTAGTCGTGGTTTTGGTTGTATAGTTCCACATAATAGTTACATAGAGACATATACTCATGCCTATACAAAGTAATATGTTTTGCCACTTCACTTTTGCCACCCTAAAACTTAACTCAGAAAAATCCAGCGAACCAGCCCTCAGCTTTTGCTTGGATGTAGTATTTAAACTCACCTCTTGTGTATATAGTTGCTCATACCTTTTCCAAAAAACCTCAGAGTCATCATAAGTTTTCCAAAGTTTAGGAACATGTTCAAAATAAGTGTCGAGATTGAGGGCATATATTCAAGACTGACTGAGGCACTTTTTGCAGGCGTAGCCATAGCTACGGCGAAAACCGATGGCAGAGCTCGGCGCAGCAGGGCTCTGCCAAAGGCTAAAAGTAACGAAAGTCAGTAAAGAGAACCGCAGAACGAAGTTCAAGCTCTGCGAAGCTAATTTGTTCTAAATCGGACAGCTTCAAAGTCCCGATTTCTTATCGGGGTTATTGTTGAGGGCTATGCCCGAAATCCCGTTTACGGGGCGATCACGTTCCTTAGTGGCTTGTTTTTCTAACCTATTCATCTTTTCCTGGTTTTTATTATTTCATGTATCTTCTATTATTTACTTTCTATTTACCTATGGACATTTTGTCCAAAAGTAAATTACCCCTTCATATTATATATGTATATTACCACCCAAATAACCCTTACTCATTATGAAAGATAAAGTATGTATTATAACTGGTGCTAACGCTGGCATTGGAAAAGAAACCACACTCGCTCTTGCCAAAAAGGGAACAACTATAGCCATGGTTTGCCGCAACCCTAACAAAGCTGAAGAGACTAAAAAAGAAATTATCAACGAAAGTGGTAATCAAAACATAGAGATTTTTATATGCGACTTTAGCATACAAGCCCAAATAAAAAAAGTGGCAGTTGAACTTACCCAACGTTACCCAGCTATAGATGTACTGATAAACAATGCTGGTTTTATTGCAGCTGGTACCACTCGACAAACTACTCCAGATGGTATAGAACAAACTGTAGCAGTTAACCATTTAGGCTACTTTATGCTTACCAATTTATTAAAGCCATCTTTATTGGCAAGTCCCACAGCACGCATTATCAATGTGTCATCAGACGCTCATAAGTTTATTGACTTTGACATCAATAACCTGCAACTAGAACAAGGTTATACTCCTATGAAAGCTTACTCAATTTCAAAATTACTCAACATTCATTTTACTATTGCCTTAGCCAAGCGTTTGGCCAATACCTCCATTACAGTAAACGCTTTACACCCTGGAGTAGTACGCACTAACTTTTCGAAAAACTTATCGGGCTTTACTAAAGTAATATTTGCTCTAGCCAAGCCTTTTATGATTAACCCAGTCAAAGGAGCTGCTACCTCTATATACTTGGCTAGTTCGCCTAAGGTGGCCAACATATCGGGTAAGTACTTTGCCAATAAAAAACAAAAAACACCTAACAAAGATGCACTTAATGAGGCATACGCCGAAAAAGTCTGGAATATGAGTATTCAACTAACCCAGCTCGAAGGTCAAACATTTTAACTACTTTCGGACTTTTTGTCCAGAAGTAACTTCCCACAAAACCACATTGCTCAACACTGCCTACTGCATAGATTAAGCGCTTGCTCAATGAGCAAAAACCTGCTATTTATTTGAGCAAATATTTTATAAGTAGTAAATTTATGGCTAAATTATTATTTGTCATCCAGACAACAACTTAGACAAAGATTCAATGAAACCACGAATAATTGCCGTAGTAAATCATAAAGGAGGCGTAGGCAAAACTACTACTACCCTTAACTTGGGTAAGGCACTTTCGATGAATAAAAAGAAAGTACTTATAGTAGACATTGACCCTCAGGCAAACCTGTCGCAGTCGGTAGGTATAGAAGAGCCTCCAAAAAATATTTACCACGCATTGTGTGAAGGTGAAGCGTTGCCTGTGCAAAAAATAGCTACAGGACTTAACATCATTCCGGCAGACCTTGATTTGTCAGGGGCAGAAGTAAAACTCATTACAGAGGTAAATGGGTATTTTAAACTAAGAAACGCACTGGCAACTATAGCAAAAGATTATGATTTTATTCTAATCGACTGCCCGCCTTCTTTGGGTATTCTCACTGCCAATGCAATGATAGCCGCCAACGAAGTACTTATCGTGGTTCAATCGCAATACCTTGCCATCAAAGGTCTTGATACTATTATAGAATTGATAGAGGAGCTACGCCAAAACCTAAATCCAGCACTGGGACTTATGGGGCTACTGCTTACTCAAGTAAACCGTACAGTGGTAAGTAGAACCATTGTAGAGAAAGTTCAAACCGAATATCCCGATGCAGCTTTTCAAACCGTTATCAGGCAAAACGTAGCAGTGGTAGAGTCGTCTACTCATCGACAAGATATTTTTTCTTACGATAAAACCTGCGCTGCTGCTGAAGATTATTTAAACCTTTCAAAGGAGGTCATTAATGGCTAAAAGAGATAAACTGGCAAACCTATTAAGTGGAGCCGTGAAACAAAAAAGCGAAAGCGAGTCGCAGATAAAAGCAAAGATTCACATTGAGGATGAATTCAGAGATTTGATTCCTCCACTCAAGGAAGATGAATTTGCCCAACTTGCCCAAAACATCGCAGAGGAAGGGTGCCGTGAACCTTTGGTGGTATGGAAAGTACCCCATGATGCTGATGACGAACTTGCTGGAAAGTATGTACTTATTGATGGACACAACCGTCATAAAATATGTACTACTTATAATGTAGACTTTAAGATTCATCTGGTACAATTCAAAACCAGGTTTGAAGCGCGCAACTGGATGATCAATAACCAGCTGGGACGACGGAACCTTAGTAAAGAACAACAAGCTTTTTTACGTGGGTCGCGTTATAACTCTGAGAAATCGCAAGGGCAACGCACTGATCTAAGCAACAGTGACCAACCCAAAGAGTCTACCGCAAAGCGTATTGCTAAAGAATACAATGTAGATGAAAAAACGATTCGTCGTGACGCTAAGTTTGCTGAAGGGATGGACATTATTGGAAAGTCAAACCCTGAACTGAAACAAGAAATACTGAAGGGCAAAGTAAAAGTAAATAAGAGCCATGTACAAAAGCTGGGCGAAGTAGCCAAAGACTCTGACGAGGTACCTATACTCAGTGTAGAAGATATCTATAAAAGAGCTACCGAAATAGAAGAAGGTAAAGAAGAGCAAGCTTATCAAAGCCAAGATGTACCTACGCCTCAGTATACCAACGAACAAATAAATGCTCAAATAGAACACTACCATGCCAGTATAAAAAAAGCGTTGGAAGTAGCCATCAAAAATCGTGATCGGCTTGCTCTGTCAAAAATCAAAGCCGACCTTAATCAACTAGAAAAGCTTTTGCTCAATAATTAAAGAGGTTCATTATCTCTTTGGTAAAAAACTGTTACTTTTACAACATCATCATTAACTTTTAGAAGATTTGTATAAACAATTTGTCAGACCTGTTTTATTCCGTTTTGATGCCGAAAAAGTGCATCATACTACTTTTAAAATGATTAAGTGGGCATTTAAAATACCTGGACTTTCTCACTTAATGCGAAAACGGTATATGTATGAACACCCCACATTGGAGAAAGAATTGTTTGGGCTTACTTTTAAAAACCCGATAGGGTTGGCAGCAGGTTTCGACAAAAATGCCGTTTTGATTCAGGAAATGGCCAACTTTGGTTTTGGGTTTATTGAGATAGGCACGCTTACTCCTAAAGCTCAGGAGGGCAATCCCAAGCCCCGATTATTTAGACTAAAAAAAGACCAGGCAATTATCAACCGGATGGGGTTTAATAATGATGGAGTAAGTACTGCCATTGGTCACTTGAAAAAACGTCCGGCAAATATTTTAGTGGGGGGTAATATTGGCAAAAACAAAGTAACCTCCAACGAAGAAGCAATCAACGATTATGAAAAATGCTTTGATGCTTTATTCGATTATGTTGATTATTTTGTGGTAAATGTAAGCTCCCCCAATACGCCTAACTTAAGAGCATTACAGGATAAAGAACCACTGACCAAGCTTTTGGTAACATTACAAAATAAGAACAAACAAAAACCTCAAACCAAACCTATTTTACTTAAAATTGCTCCTGACTTGAGCAATGAACAACTTGACGAAGTAGTAGAAGTTTTATTAGATACTAAAATAGATGGACTCATTGCTACCAATACAACCATTGACCGTGGGGGGCTTCAAGCTGACAAAACAGAAATAGAAACTATTGGTGCAGGTGGCTTAAGCGGCAAACCATTGAAAGACCGATCTACTGAAGTAATTAGGTATATCCATCAAAAATCAAATGGGGCTTTCCCAATCATTGGCGTAGGAGGCATAGCTTCTGCTGCTGATGCTATAGAAAAACTGGAAGCTGGCGCATCGCTGGTGCAAGTCTACTCTGGGTTTATCTACGAAGGACCAGCATTAATCAAAAACATAAAAAAAGCATTGATCAAAATGCAATCTAACAAAGGCACTCAAAAATTGGTGTCGAGCAAATAGTACTAGCTTGAATCAATGCCTTTTTACCAATTAAATTTGCATATAATATGGCAAAGACTGTCCGAGAAAATACATATAAAAGAAAAAACGATTCGGGGCGATTGAGTCAAAATGAGTTTATGCAGATCATAAGCTTACTACTCAAAAACAAAAATGTAAGGTTTACCCTAGGTCTGTTTTTTCTATTGCTTGCTATGGCAATGTTTGGCGCATTTACCTCTTATTTTTTAGGGGGAACAGGCAAAGCTGACCAAAGCCTGGTAGAAGCATTTTGGAATAATAAACTTACTCAAAGTGGCGCTGAAGTACAAAACTGGCTAGGGCTTACCGGGGCGATTCTTGCCCATACTTTTGTATTCAAGGGTTTTGGTATTGCTGCCTATATATTAGTTGTGATCTCTTTTGTACTGGGCTGGCGTTTTCTTAACAATGTTACGCTTATTAGGCTTTCCCGCTTAATGCGTGTATCTATATTTTTTCTTATTTGGATTAGTACTTTGGTGGCGCTTGCCGACCGAAGCGCTTTTGTAAGTGGTGCTTGGGGCTTCGAAATTGCCCATACTTTTTTAATTCCACTGTTCAAATCATTCTTTTCTGTAGTCATTACTTTTGCGGTATTAGCCTGGTTTGTAGTAAAAACCTTCGCTTATGACGATTATAAAAAGTATGTGTCAACCAATAATGGCATTGTAAAAACAATTTCCGATGCAGCCAAAAGTGTGCGATATGAACGAGTAGACAAGAACAAAAAAACGGGCAAAACCGCAGAAGCAGGCAACGATGAAGACCACAAAGATTTATTTTCAGACGAGGGCATTATTCTGGAAGTAACCGATGACGACCCCACGCTGGATAAAACCAAACCTATAGAAAGGGTTACCAAAATCACAGAAGATCCAACAGAAGCTATTAAAAAAGAACGGGCAAGCAAACTACGAACTACCCGCAGGCCTAAGGTAGACACCGAAGATTTATCAGAAGATAATGAAGAGGTAGTTCCTGATATGCCTCCGTTCAAAAACCCTACAAGTGAAACACCTCTGGAAATGCCTAAAGAGGTATCACCTAAGCGTACTCGCCGAAGTACAGAGAAACTATCTAAAAGAAAAACGGGCAAACTTGACCTTGAGCTTACTGATGAATCGGCACCAGTAACCCCTCAAACACCCCCTCCTTCTATAGATAAGGTGACTGAAAAAGTAAACCCATTCTTTGAAAAGGCAATCCAAAAAGACATTAACTTTAAAGAGGAAGCAGAGCATAACCGGGAAACAAAAGAAGAAAAAAAGCTGGAAGCTTATGACCCTACTCTAGACCTTAGTACTTATAAGTTTCCTACGGCTGACTTGCTCAATGAACTACCTGAAATGAAAAGACAGGTGTCAAATGAAGAGCTGGAAGCCAATAAAGATCGTATTGTAGAAACTTTAAGCAACTATGGCATTGGCATTTCTCAGATTAAAGCCACCATTGGTCCTACAGTAACTCTGTATGAAATTATACCAGAAGCGGGAGTTCGTATTTCTAAAATTAAAAACCTCGAAGATGACATTGCGCTAAGTCTTGCTGCATTGGGTATACGTATCATTGCGCCTATTCCTGGCAAAGGAACGATTGGTATTGAAGTACCCAATAAAAGGCGTGAAGTGGTAACTATGCGTTCTATTATGGAAGATGAAGCCTTCAAAAACACCAAGGCAAGTTTACCAATTGTATTGGGTAAAACCATTGAAAATAAGGTGTTTTTGGCTGACCTTGCCAAGATGCCTCACGTATTGATGGCTGGTGCTACTGGTCAAGGTAAGTCGGTAGGATTGAATGTTTTTCTTGCTACTTTAATTTACAAAAAACACCCTGCCGAGCTCAAATTTGTATTGATTGACCCTAAGAAGGTAGAGCTGGCTCTTTTCACAGCCATCGAGAAACATTTTCTGGCAACGCTTCCAGACTCAGAGGAAGCCATTATTACTGATAATCAAAAAGTAATTCATACCCTCAATTCGCTGTGTCTGGAAATGGACAATCGTTATAACCTGTTGAAAGATGCACTTTGCCGAAATATTAAAGAGTATAACCAGAAGTTTACTCAACGCAAACTCAACCCTAAAAAAGGGCACAAGTTTATGCCTTACATTGTGTTGGTAATAGATGAGTTGGCTGATTTGATGATGACCGCAGGAAAAGAAGTAGAGCAACCCATTGCTCGTTTGGCTCAGTTGGCACGTGCCATTGGTATACACTTAGTAGTAGCTACTCAACGCCCTTCTGTAAACGTAATTACAGGGGTGATCAAGGCAAACTTCCCTGCTCGTTTGTCGTTTAAAGTTACCTCTAAAATTGACTCCAGAACTATATTAGACGCCGGAGGAGCTGAGCAACTAGTGGGTATGGGTGATATGCTGTTTTCTATGGGAGCAGAAATGATTCGTCTGCAAGGGGCATTTTTAGATACTCCAGAGGTAGAACGTGTTTGTAACTTTATTGGTGATCAACAGGGCTACCCCGAAGCTTATCAATTGCCTGAGTTTCATGGAGAAGACAATAAGGGAGGTGGCAGTGCTGGCGGTTCAGTAGGCGATCGTGATGAATTGTTTGACGAAGCAGCCCGTATTATTGTCATGCATCAACAAGGGAGTACTTCGCTCCTGCAACGCCGTTTGAAACTTGGCTATAACCGTGCAGGCCGTTTGATTGATCAATTAGAACAAGCCGGAATTGTAGGCCCATTTGAAGGGAGTAAAGCGCGTGAAGTACTCATTCCTGACGAATACAGTCTTGAGCGTTTGCTTAATGAAATTAGCAATAACAGTTAATAAAAAAACATGAAGTATAATATAATTTACTAGAGTGGGTTTTATTATTAGCACGAAATTAAACTAAATAAAAAAATAGGTGTCTAATGACTAATTAAACAATTAGACCAGACAACAACATAATAACAAAGATCATGAAATTGAAAGCTACGATATTTTTATTAGCCATCGGGTTATTCACATTTACTAATTTATACGCGCAACAAGACGCCAAAGCAAAAAGCATTTTGGATGCAGTAAAAAACAGGTATGAAAACCTGAAAGCATTTGGTGCTTCATTCAGGTATTCGCTTAAAAGCTCTTCTGGTGTAACTGATAACTTTAATGGAAGCATAACTATAGCTAAAAAAATGTTTCGCTTGAAAGCCAGTGGACAAGAAGTAATGACTGATGGTAAAACTCAATGGACTTACTTAAAAGAAACCAATGAGGCCAATGTAACCGAATACGAACCAGATGAAGGAATTACTCCTGATAAAATTTACACCATTTATAAGCAAGGTTTCAAATACAGATTGTTGCCTGCCGAAAGCAAAGGGACTTATCATAGCATAGAAATGGTACCACAAGATCGTAAAAAATACCAATTGACCAAGCTCAAACTAAGGGTAAAGAAAGCTGATAATACAATCATGGGTTGGGAAACTTATGAGAAAAACGGCAATAGATATCTATATACTATACTGAAGTTTATAGAGCATAAAAATGGCATATCAAAAAGCTATTTCCAGTTTAACCCTAAAAAATATCCTGGCGTAGAGTTAAACGATTTGAGATAAACAACAATGCTACTTGGTGTTGTGAGGGTAAGGAGGTAATCTTCTTACCCTTTTTCTTTGCCGTTTTTTGTTTCTGTGTTACAAGCTGTAACTTTGAGCTTGTAAA
This sequence comes from Microscilla marina ATCC 23134, assembly GCF_000169175.1. Classification (NCBI taxonomy): domain Bacteria; kingdom Pseudomonadati; phylum Bacteroidota; class Cytophagia; order Cytophagales; family Microscillaceae; genus Microscilla; species Microscilla marina. The sequence goes on along the minus strand of NZ_AAWS01000006.1, from coordinate 212,888 downwards.
CTAACACATTTTTACCATGACCAAAGAAGAACTTTACCAACAAATTCTCCAAAAACAATCTTACCTATGTGTAGGGCTCGACTCTGACATTGAAAAAATTCCTGCTCGATTCAAATCTGAAACAGACCCTGTACTTGCTTTCAATAAATACATTATTGACCAAACGGCTGACTTTTGTGTAGGATACAAAATTAATACTGCTTTTTATGAAAGCAATGGAGCTGCAGGCTGGGAAACTATGCAAAAAACACTGGCACATATTCCTCAAAATATATTTACCATTGCCGACGCCAAGCGAGGCGATATTGGTAATACAGTACATCAATATGCCAAGGCATTCTTCAAAACGCTTGATTTTAACTCCATTACAGTAGCACCATACATGGGAAAAGATTCTGTAAGTCCATTTCTGGAATATGCACAAAAGTGGGTGATTTTACTGGCGTTAACCTCTAACCCCAGTAGTCAAGATTTTCAATTTTTATCTATCAACCAAGATAAAAAAACACTTTTCGAGGAAGTTCTTACTAGGTCACAAGAGTGGACCAATGACGAGGCAATGATGTATGTAGTAGGAGCAACCCAAGCGAGCATGCTGCAAAAAATACGAAGCTTGGCTCCCAAACATTTTTTGTTAGTACCAGGAGTAGGAGCTCAAGGCGGAAGTTTACAAGAAGTCTCAAAATATGGAATGAATTCTCAAATAGGATTATTGGTAAACTCCTCTCGTGGAATTATCTTTTCGGAAAACCCAAAAGAATCAGCTCGTAAACTTCAGCAAGAAATGCAACAACACATTGAAGAATATCACAAAAAGTAGTCTAAATTAAAGGCTTTATCAAGGGGATAGATCAGTTCACAAAAAATTATCACGAAATTATCGCCTTTATTTGGGTTAAAAAAGCGCTTTTTTAACCTATAAATATAGCTCTATACTCTCTAAACACACTTTTTAGCTGATTTTACTACGGCACAAAAAAAGCATATTTTAGAAGAGAAAAACAGAGAGAATAGCCGAAAAAAAACACCCAAAACATCTCCTATAAGCTTTAAACAGGCTTTTTAGCCGTATTTTCAAAATAACCATTTCAACACCTATTTTTTAACGTTTATGAACACTACTCAAGAAACTCAAAAAAAACTCAATGAGCTCTTCTCTTATTATGTCCAAGAGTTAGACCGTTATACTGACGAACAATTCGTATATAAGGAAACAGAAAGCACATGGTCATTGGCACAAATGTATCAACATATTTATACCGCCTCTACTTTTTTTATGTATAATATCAATAATTGCTTACAGCACAAAAAAGGGAGCCTAGAAGGGAAAAAAACTCAGATGGGAGAAATGCTGTATAAACATGGAGGATTTCCTAAACAAAAAATAAAGCAACCCAAAGAATGGACAAGTGGTGCACCAGAAGTTAAACCTCGTAATGAGTGTAAACAACAGTGGACAACCTTGCTAAAACAACTCCAAGGCTTGGCAACAGCTATTGCTGATGATAGTGACCACTACAAAGTCAAGCATGTTATTTTTGGTATGCTCAATTCACTAGAATGGTACCAACAAATAGAAATGCATACACGCCATCATTTACATCAAAAAAAGGAACTAGAGGCTTTTGCAAATATCAGTGTAAATGAATTTGCATATAAAATCTCATAACACTTCGCCAATTGGCACACAGTAATTTTAAATATATATGCATTATGATAATGCGTAAAGACTCATAAAAATCAACCGAGAGTATATGATTTCTCAAAGACAACTTTTTTTAAATCACTTAGCACAAACCACTGACTTTCCTTTAATGCTGGAAATAACCAGAGCATCGGGTATATACATGTATACTACTGATGGTCAAGCCATTATAGATTTAATATCGGGCATAGGAGTAAGCAATGTGGGGCATTGCCATCCTAACGTAGTGAATGCCGTAAAAAAACAAGCAGAAACCTATATGCATTTGATGGTGTACGGAGAAGTAGTACAAACACCACAAAACCAATTGGCACAAGCCATTATAAATACCCTCCCCTCTTCTCTCGATAATATTTTTTTTATGAATTCAGGGAGTGAAGCCATAGAAGGAGCCATGAAGCTTGCCAAACGTTATACAGGCAGGGCAGAGTTTGTAGCTTGTCATAATGCTTACCATGGTTCATCACACGGAGCAATGTCGGTAGGAGGCAGTGAAGAGTTCAAAACAAAATACCGCCCCTTGTTGCCAGGGATTCGTCATGTACAATTTGGCAATATTGATGAGCTTCGTCATATTACCACACACACCGCTGCTTTTGTAGTAGAAACAGTCCAGGGAGAAGCAGGTATAAGAGTGGGCACAAAAGAATATTTTCAGGCATTGCGTCAGCGTTGTAACGAAACAGGAACATTACTTATTCTTGATGAGATTCAAACGGGGTTTGGGCGCACTGGAAAATTTTGGGGGTTTGAACATTACGACATCGTACCTGATATTATTACCTGCGCCAAAGGAATGGGAGGAGGAATGCCTATCAGTGCTTTTATAAGCTCAAAGGATAAGATGGCAGTATTCAAAAACAATCCTATTTTAGGGCATATCAGTACTTTTGGTGGTCATCCGGTAAGTTGTGCGGCCTCGCTTGCTACTATTCAAACAATCCAAGAAGAAGGCTTATTAGACGAAGTAGCACAAAAAGCCCAGTTGTTTAAAACATTGCTGGTTCATCCCAAAATAAAACAGATACGGAACAAAGGTCTATTAATGGCTGTAGAATTTGAATCGTTTGAGATACTTAAACCGATTATAGATAAAGCCATGGAGCTAGGGGTGCTCACAGACTGGTTTCTCAACTGTGATAACTCTTTGCGCATAGCCCCACCTTTGATTATTACTGAAGAACAGATAAGAGACGCCTGCAAACTATTGTTACAAGCTATAGAAGAAGCTTAAAGAAAAAATCCCTTATTCTCTTTGCCGAAAATAAGGGATTTTATTTTTAATACAAATAAGCTATTGTTACATACGAAACCAAGGTCTTGAAGCTGCTCCGGCAAAAATACCGCCTACTATTAATACTATAGCAATAGTAAAAAAGATAAAGCTTGTTTTATGTTTTGCGGTAGAGTCAGTCAATTTTTTAGCCTTCGAACGACCTATTTGAGCTACTACCAAGCCAATGAGCATAATTAAGATATGCTCAACTGCCCAGTAACGAACTGCTGAGTTTTTCATTGCTGCGCCAAAGTTTTTCATTGCACTTGCCGTAATAGGGCTTAGGAAAAAGTATAAAGTGAATCCCAATAGAGCCTGTAAGTGGATAAAACCCACAAAAGAAGCTGATAAAGCATTATCGCCTTTGGTATAACTACCTTTGTTGAGCCAACCCATCAAAGATTTGAAAAGCACTACTACAGCAAGCACTAAAATAATGACACGAAGCCAGGAGTGTATAATTAAAACAGTATTGTACATAATAGATTTAGAGTCTTTTTTTATGCAGTAAATATAAAAGCTACGCTTTTCAGTTAATAATTTTCACAAGAATTATTGGGTGATAAACTCAAAGAAAGGAGAGAATGTTTGATTTACACAACAGGCTCTCAATAATATCAACAGAAATTTTTATTTAAAACCACAAAGAACATTGTATTTTTCCTATACGTATCATGACTACCATACACCTCTTATTTTGTATTAATTAAATATAAATAAATTATGTTAAGTACTGTTTTTAAAAGCAAAAACCAACTAAGAAAAGAGGTGTGCCGTATGATAAAAAATAGTAATAAACAAAAACACACAAAATCAAAACAAAATAATGTATCAAAGTTATAATTATGGTAAAAATTACTATAAACGAAGGGGTAAAAAGAATGACTATGAGTTATTCACAAGTTATCCACACGTTGGCATGTGGATATGTGGATAACTTTAACTTATCCACATTTGTACTTAACAAACATGACAAATTACATTAAATTATACAATTTAAAGAATTTACCAAGGGAAGTTATTGTCCTCAGAAAATTTGATACACTTTCTATTTTCTGTAAATTTGTACTATACACGAATCCAATTATACTAACTTATGAATTTTGACCCTGTTGTAATTGCCATACCCATGTATTTTGGGTTAATGGGCCTAGAGCTACTTGTAGAACAATTCCAAAAAACTAAAAGATATCGTTTAAACGATGCCATTACTAACATTAGCTGTGGTGTAGGACAGCAAGCAGTCAAAATATTTTTCCAACTCATTACTGTAGCTATTTACACCCTTATTTATGCAAACCTAGCTTTCTTTAAAGTTGAAAACACCGTATTAAATTATATAATCCTCTTTTTTGCCTGGGATTTTTGCTACTACTGGGCACACCGAATGAACCATGAAATCAACTTATTCTGGAGCGGGCATCAGGTACATCATCAAAGCGAAGATTACAACTTATCAGTGGCTTTACGCCAGAGTTGGTTCCAAATCTTTTTTACCTCTTTCTTCTTTTGGCCACTGGCATTGTTAGGCTTTGACCCTAGCGCAGTGGTGATTGTATCAGGCTTTAACCTATTGTATCAGTTTTGGATTCATACTGAGGCTATTGGAAAAATGGGCTTTTTAGAATGGTTTATGAATACTCCCTCCCACCACAGAGTACACCACGGACGTAACCCAAAATATATAGATAAAAACCACGCAGGTACATTTATTATCTGGGATAGAATGTTTGGCACTTTTCAGGAAGAAGAAGAACAGCCCATTTATGGCATCACTACGCCAGTAAATACCTGGAATCCTATTTTGGTAAACTTTACCCATTTTCAAGTCATTGGCAAACAACTCAAAGAAACTCCGGGTTTTATAAACAAACTTAAAGTGTTGTTTTACAAACCTGGCTGGCGCCCCGAAAGCATGGGAGGCATGCAATACGCCCCAGAAGTAGACCACAATCAATACCAAAAGTTTAACACCCAAACCCCTGCTATTGTCAATTGGTATGTGCTATTTCATTATGTTCTTACCCTGGCAGGTTCGGCTTATTTTATGTCTCAAATAGATAAGATGGATTGGACACTCAAAGGCATTGGAGTAGGTCTAACACTCTTTGCCATACTAACCCCGGGGGGATTGTTTGAACGCAAAAACTGGGTAATACCTATAGAGTTTTCTCGCTTATTAATTACTTCATCAATTTTACTGTTTTTAGTATATCAAACTCCACTGTTTGTTCCATTTTTAATAGGTTGTGCCACTATTTGCATTGTATCGGCTATATGGCTTATAAAAATAGCACATTGGTTTAAAAGTATACACCAACAACCAATTACACGCACCAACCAAGCAGCAATATCGTAGTCAGGTCTAAAAAAAAGCCTGTTTCTTGTTAGAAACAGGCTTCTATATTTATTCAATACTGATAGTCAGTACTTTATTTTTTCTTAGCAACCACTTCTCCCTTAATAAATAATACAGTAGTGGGTTTTTCTGAGTTAGACATTACTGTAATTGTTTTACTAAAAGTACCCATTGCTGCCGCATTATAACCTACTTTTATTTTTTTGGTTTGCCCTGGCATGATAGGGGTTTTGGGGTATTCAGAGGCAGTACATCCACAAGATGTTTGTACTTTAGTAATAATAATAGGAGCATTGCCGCTATTTGTAAATTCAAACGCTGTTTTTACAGGTTTACCTTGCTCTATTTTACCAAAATCATGTATAGTCTTGCTCCATTTAAATTTAGGACCATCAACTTTATTTACAGTAGTGAAAGCAAATACTCCGCTTACTACTACTGCAAGTGCTAAAAGAATAAATAGTTGTTTTTTCATTATAGTGTTTGAAATTCTTTTTTAAAACCTAAAATCAAAACGCATAAACTCTGCTTGAGTTGTAGTTTTGATACTGTAAAGTTACAAAATATAGCTTTTTTATTCGAAATTTTGACAATTAAATAATAACTGCTACTTTTGTGGCGCGTGGCAGTGCGACTAGCTCCTTGTAACTCCCCCAGGGTCGGAAGACAGCAAGGGCATCCGGTTGTAGCAGTGCGATACTGTCATGCTTTTTTCTTCTTTTCCCTTTTTTTCTCCTCAAAACAACCATCCATCATCACACATTTTTGTATATAGATTGCCCACTACCTATGATAAAGCATTATACCTCAATTTTACTACTGATTGTATTGATGCTTTCAGGCTGTAAAACAATGCATGCCCCCTCTTCACAAAAACAGTTTGGCATTTTCAAAGTATTAGACAACAACACAAGTGTAGAAATGAATGGAGAAGTTAACAGTCAATCACTTACTAACTTTACTTCATTGACCACTGCTTACCCCAATATTACGATCATTCATATTAAAACTTGTGACGGTTCGTCAGATGATGATGTAAATTTGCAGTTGTCGGCATTGGTTCACAAAAAAAAGATAAACACTCACATAGTGGATGGAGGTTTAGTAGCCTCTGGAGGTACTGATTTTTTTCTGGCAGGAGTAGAAAGAAGCAAAGGAAGTAATACTAAAATAGGAGTACATTCGTGGGCAGGCAATGATCAAGAAGCCACTGACTTTCCTGAAGGGCATATTGAACACCGAAAATACATTGAATACTATGTATCTGTAGGTTTTAGTCAAACACAAGCCAAAAGCTTTTATTACTTTACAATTAATGCTGCACCTGCGTCTTCTATACACTGGATGACAGACGCTGAAATTCAACAATATAGCTTATTGACCAAAATAAGTCGCTAATAATCAAATATTTATTTGAAATTTTTGAAATTTGAAATTTTGCTTTACCTTTGCAGTGCAATGTGGGTACGACGGCTCCTTGTAACCCCCCAGGGTTGGAAAGCAGCAAGGGCATCAAGTCGTAGCCTCGTGACTCACTTGCTTTTTTATTCCTCTTTTAACTTTCCCTTTTCTATCACCCTCTTTTCAATTCATCACTTCTTTTTAATTAAAAACTTAAAGCTTTCAGGATAAATCATTCCTTAATTCAGGCTTTTGCTTAATTTTGCTTCCATTAACTACTTAAGGTTTCCAAATTAAGACCGTTTTCGTTGTATGAAGTTTTTTATAGATACTGCCAACCTGAAAGAGATTCAGGAGGCACAGGATTTAGGTGTTTTAGATGGTGTAACTACTAACCCTTCGCTTATGGCAAAAGAGGGGATCAGTGGAAAGCACAATGTAATGGCACATTACGCCAGAATTTGCGACATTGTAGATGGAGATGTAAGCGCAGAAGTAATAGCCACTGACTATGAAGGAATGGTAGCAGAAGGTGAAGAACTGGCCGCTATTCACCCTCGTATTGTGGTAAAAATACCTATGATTAAAGATGGAGTGCGTGCACTGAAATATTTTTCTAAGCAAGGCATCAAAACCAATTGTACTTTGGTATTTTCTTCAGGGCAAGCATTGCTTGCCGCTAAAGCTGGCGCTACTTATGTATCTCCTTTTATTGGCCGTTTAGACGATGTAAGTACTGATGGTTTACAATTGATAGACCAGATTGTACACATTTATAATACTTATGAATTTAACACTCAAGTATTGGCTGCTTCAGTTCGCCATACAATGCACCTTATCAAGTGTGCTGAATTAGGCGCTGATGTAGCAACCTGCCCTTCAAATGTAATTTTGGGTCTATTAAAACATCCATTGACTGATATAGGCTTGAGCAAGTTTTTGTCAGACCATAAAAAAGCAGAGTCTACTGCCCAAAACGCTTAGTTTTGCATAAAATATCCTAAATAATAAAAGCAGCCTGTAGATTTTCTATAGGTTGCTTTTGTTTTTTAGAAATAACACTCACCTTAACTAACAAGGAGTAAAATAGTTGCTTTTGCCTATAGACCAAAAGGCAAAACGAGACCATATAATTTACTCCTGTTCCAAAAATACTTTATTTTTGATACAACAAACGTAAACAATTTATGTCATTCTTAGCTCCTGACAACATCATTGAAGTAAACAATGCCAACATTTACCAACAAGCATCCCTTGTACTTTCAGGCTTAAACTTTACCATACAGAAAGGGGAGTTTGTATACATTATAGGAAGAACAGGCACTGGAAAGAGCTCTTTATTGAAAACGTTGTATGCTGACTTACCACTACGCAAAGGACAAGTACATGTGGCAGGTTTTGAGGTAAACCAGTTGCTTCACAGAGAGGTACCCTTTCTCAGACGTAAACTAGGCATTGTTTTTCAGGATTTTCAACTACTCCCCGACCGTAACATTGCTGATAACCTGACTTTTGTAATGAGAGCTACTGGCTGGAAAAATACCCAGAAAATACAACAACGCATCACTGACCTCTTGCAGCAAGTAGACTTGCCTGGAATCAACAAAAAATTTCCCCATCAACTCTCAGGAGGTGAACAACAACGGGTAGTGATTGCCCGTGCTTTGATCAATGAACCTATGGTACTACTAGCTGACGAACCCACCGGAAACCTTGATCCTGATATGTCGGAAGAGATTCTGAAACTATTTCAAAGAATTAATAACAGTGGCACTGCTATACTCATGGCAACACACGACTACGAGGTACTCGAAAAATTTCCTGCCAGGGTATTAAAGTGCGCCAATGGGGTAATAGAAGACTTAAAAGTTTTTCCTTGAAAATTTCTTTCATTTTTACTGTTTATTAGACAACAAATGGGTTGGCTTTTATCGTTGACAAGGCACCAAACTTTACGTAAAGTTTTGCTATTTATTTTGGCAATACTACGTCTGAAAGCATTTTTATAAAAAAAAATAAAATAAAGATTAAGTTTTGAAATTTTCTCTAAAATTTTTTATTTGCTGTATATTAGTATAGAAAATCTAATTTAAACCATCTTATAATGCTTAAATGGTTACGCAACTTGTTTGGTAGTAAAAAAGAAAAACCTGACGAAAAATTAACTTATGATCCAACCAATGTCCAAGTCAAAGACTTAAGGAAGGGTGCTTTTTTGGATTATGATCTCCAAACCTGGGAAGTCAAAGCTCAATATGAATATGATTGGGGTGATAGGTACTTTACTTTTGAATTTTTGCTGGCAACAGTAGAAGAAAAAAGGTTCTTACATTATGAAGAAGATGATGGAGAACTGGAATGTACCCTCACCGAAAAAATCAGAGTAAGTTCAATTGATGCTGATATTCCTGAAGAGATTCACCGAAATGGTACTCCTCCCAAAGAAATTACTTACACTTACAAAGAAAAAGAAATTACGTTTTACCGGGATGAAGAAGGTACCGCACGTTTTAGAGATGTGGATACACGTAATTGGGAAGAAGTAACTTCTTGGAGTTATTACGACGAAGCTGAAAAACATGTGCTTTCTGTTGAACAATGGGGAGAAAAAGAGTTTGAAGCGGCAGTTGGTTTGGTGGTAGACGAAAGTGAATTTAGTAACATTATTTTACCTTAAAATTATGAAAAACTACTCTATTTATCTATTTGCCTTAATGATGACCTTCATGCTAACCTCCTGTGGTGGTGGCAGTGAAAAATACATTAAGTATCCAGTAGACGACATCGTTAGACAAACACCTAAAGACAAATTGCCTTTATCGGTAATATTGTATGACATGGACGTAAAAGGTTCACGTCGTTTGAACAAGTACAAGGTGATTACTAACTTGGATGATCCAGCTAAAAAGAAAGAAACCATTACCCCCTGGACACAAGTTAGTAAGCAAGATTTTGCGAAAAACTACAATAACATGGGAATGGAGCTTGCATCTAAACGTATAGATTCTACTACTGGTAAAGAAGTGGTAAGTAAGATTCCAGCACCTCCTGGTTATTCTAACTATGTAGGTAACAAGCAATACGGACAATGGAAGACCAACAGTAGTGGTGAGTCTTTCTGGTCTTTCTACGGAAAGTACATGTTTTTGTCTACTATGTTTAACATGGCTACTTACCCTGTACGTAGAAACTCTTACAGCAGGTATCAGCGTAGCTATGCTGGCAGACGTCCTTATTATGGAGGAACTGGCTCTCGCCGTAGATATGGTACTGGTAGTAGCTACTCTCGTGGCGTTTCTTCTCGTTCTTACTACAGCAGTGGTCGTTCTACCCGTACTCGCTCATCTTACAGCAAGTATCGCTCTAGCAGCCGTTCTTCTCGCTCAAGTGGTCGTAGTGGTTACAGCTCAAGATCAAGAAGTGGAAGCTCTGGAAAGTAATTTCCTTGCTTTTAATACAATAGTATTTAATTTCTCAAAATATATCAAAATCAAAACAGTTTGGATGCAATATTCAGACTGTTTTTTTATTGCCTACACTCCAATACTTGCCCCAAAAATCATTAACTTTAAGCATTACAATATTTTATCAACTATGAAAAGATCTACCATATACTTTGTTGCTGCAATTGTACTTACAGGTTTAATGTCTTATGTGGTCATTAGCAAAAATGAACATGCCAATCCGCTGAAAGATATTTTGGACAAAACACCTGAAAGCAAGCTTCCAATGTTTGTAATACTCTATAATATGGATGTAGAAGGATGGTCAAAATCAGCCCCAAACAATGCCCGCTTTAAACACAAGTATAAGGTAATAACCAATGCTGATAACCCTCGCCGTATGAAAGTAAGTGTCACTGATTTTTTACCAGTTGGCAAAGACATGTTCTTTGAACATTATCATAACCTTGATATGCAAATAGCTTCTAAAAAGGGCTCTCCACAAGGCGATCAGGTTTCGTTGATTGTTTCGCCACCGGGTTATGCTTATTACATAGGAAACAAAAAAATGGGTAGATGGGTAACCAAACAAGATCAAATTACCTGGAGGTTTAGAAGAAGGTACCGCAATATGGCAAGGATATGTAATATACAGGCTTATCCTGTGTCTAAAACCCGTTTTATGAATTACTTTCATAATTATCGGGAACGTCAGTCTTATTACGGCAAAAGTAATGAAAAGAACTTGTATGGAACGGGCAGCACATTCTCGAGAAATAGCAGACGTACTTCACCGTTTTATGACGATGAGCGAGAAAATAAAGTAAGGGCTTTTTATAGATACCAAAGCCGTACTGGACGTAATGGTCAAAATATTCGCTCAAGAAGTGGAAATGCTGGTAAGTAACATTTGCCAAGCACCAGTTTTAAGCAAAAAATAAATCTTAATTCTATAGCCTAAAACAACGACTTTACCTGCTGTTTTTTCAGTTTAATTAGTATCTTCAAATGTTAAAATGAAGGTTTTAGTCAAAATCACCTAGCATTTATCAACCTTATGAAAACCCTTACCAAAGACGCCGTAAAAGAAGCAGCTGAAGACCTGATAGAAGCATTTGGCACCACTACCACCTTAGATGTAAAAAATAAACTACGTCAACAAGGGTTTCAGGCGCTTCAGGCAGAAGTTTCCACTTTGATGGATGAAGTAACTGCTGAAGAAAGCTGGCAGTTTAACCATAATGGACGCTACCGTGTATACAGGTTTGGTCCTGATAGCAATGATACCTTTCATAAATACCTGGAAAATGGGCAGCAATTTTGGGAGGTGCTTGCCTCTGACAAAGAGTTGGTTGTAAACGAAGGAGTAGTAGGTACCAATGGACAAATGCAAAAACAAACCTTTCCTACCAATCGTAAAACAATTGCACAAAGCAAGAAGCTATACCAAGAACAAAAACAAGTCGGGTATGCTGAAGCAACCGATCAGCGCTTGCCTTTTGCACTTAGAAAAAAGTATGCTAATTACCTAAGCAAAAAACCAACGAGCTATACCATTGGTTTCTTTGATGTATCAGCCTTAGAAAAACAAGCTACAGAGTTTACACTTACCAATCAGCAAACCACCAAAGGGTATATCATTCAGTCTAAGAATGTAGGTTATGACTTTACCTGGGAACTACCTCAGTCAAAAATAAGTCTTGCTGATATTCTAAAAAATACCCAAGTAATTGATCAGCTTTTTAAGCATGATAAAAGGAGTGTTACAGGCGAAAAGATCAAGACAACCAAGGCTTACCAACAAAATGAAGAAGCATTGATAGCTTATGAAGCCTACAAGCCCCAAGCAGCGGCTTCTCTTATAGAAATAAAGGCATCAATAGATAATGTATACAAAATTGATATTTCATTTGAAGGAGGCGATCAAATCAGTCTTAGCAAGTTTGATTTAAACCTACAACAAGAGCTGTTGCCCGTAGCAAGGCAAATTCTTATACAAGCAGGCTAAATTTTAATCAGTTGCTTGAGTGATAAACTGGCTTTATCACTCAAGCACAATCAAAAATCCCGACTTTTTCACTTTGGCTTTATGCTTATGAGGTATCAATACACTGTGATACTCTGCCCTGATAATATATTTACGCAAAAACTCATCTTTGGCTATCAAACGTATTAACTCAGGATTGTCCGGTAATTGATAAATCAAATACTCATTGTTTTGGTTATTCAATTGATATGCTTTTTGCGTCAAAGCGATGAAAAATTCTTGCCAGATTTTGGGAGGATTTTTTGACAATACTTGCTTAAACACACTGATTTGACTGGCCACTTCTTTTACGCTATTACACTCACCCAGTATCGACTCAAAAGAAGCCTTTAAGGGTTTTAAATAATATAGTACCTTTCCGCGAACAATTTAAGAATATTTGCTTCATTGCTGATAAACAAGTAGCTTAAAAGCCAATTTTTGGGCAGGTACAAATAAATTTGTATCTTATCAACTATTCGCTCTTGTCAGTTATTTAACACTTAAAATATATGAACTCAAAAATTAGTTATAAACAAGGGGACCTAACCATTGAAGTAGTAGATGCTATTGTAAATGCAGCCAACACTTCGTTACGAGGTGGCGGGGGTGTAGATGGAGCCATTCACCGCAAAGGTGGCGAAGATATACTAAGGGATTGTTATAAAATAATTGCCCGACAAGGAGGTTGTAAAGTAGGAGAGGCAGTGATTACAACTGCTGGAAGGCTCCCTGCTAAACATATCATTCATACAGTAGGACCTACTTGGTCGGGAGGGTATAATAACGAAAAAGAATTGCTAAAGAGTGCCTACTTAAACAGCCTCAAACTTGCAGTGGCCCACGAACTTAAAACGGTGGCTTTTCCTAATATAAGCACAGGGATTTATAAATTTCCTAAACGTAAAGCCGCAGATATAGCCATCAAAACAGTCAGCGATTTTGTAGAAAGTGACGAAGGAGCAAGCCTTGAATCGGTTATTTTTGTTTGTTTTGATGAAGAAAATCTACAAATCTATAAGGATGCTTTTAAGGCAAGTAGTAATACTCAACAAAGGTTATTTTAAAGCCTTTCTTCCCCTAATTTCTCAGGCTAATTTATTGCTTATCAACACTAGTACTTTGGCTTCCTAGTAGATCAAGTACTAGTTTTACTCCTTAACTTTTATGTTGCCCAAGTTTATTTCTTTGAGATTCAAGCTTTTGACTACGTTTTTGTTTTTTAGCATTATCATCATAGTAGTTGCTAGTATAGGCTTTTGGTTTCATAGCAAAAGCAGTAAAATATCTACCATTGCTGTTAACCTTGAAAATGTGTTGGTAAATACTTTTAAGGTGATCAAGCTGGAGCAAGATTTTTTTGACTATGAAACCAACAATCCCAACTTTTATGCTCAAGGCAGTAGTAAGTACATTACAAAGCACAAAAATTTGGTAGCAGATGTTAATAAACATTTATATACACTGGTAAGCTTTGAAGAGGTGCAAGCACTCGACATAGACCAGACTGTAGTAGAAACTGAAGCCAAAAAAATTCTACACGAGTTACAAAACTATGAGACATCTTTTGATCAAATAGTACAACTTACCCGTCGTTTGGGTTTCAAAAATTACGGCATCAAAGGTGAAATGCAGCGATACACTGAGGCCTTAGAAAAGCTTACTTCACTTAATCAAATCAAGCTGTTAACCCTTAAACAATACGAGCGCGATTACCTCATACTAAAAGATATAAAATACGCCCAACAGTTAGAAAAGCTTTGCCTACAATGGCAAACAGATGTAATACTTAACCCACAAGTACGCCACAATGACAAAATTAGGGCACAACAACTACTCAGAGACTACCTAAAAACATTCAAAGAAATGGTAGCGCTCAAACAACGTATTGGAGTAGGAGCTGGCAAGGGGCTCACCCACGAGTTACGAGCTTACGCCGACAACCTTTCAAAGTTTACCCAAAACTTTGTAAGTAAAATCAATCAACGAGCAGCCAATATAAGTGCCGATTTCGAGAATATATTTATTGCAATGGTTATTGCAACAGTAGTATTGAGCATTGTTATGAGCATTTATTTTTCAACTGTGATCACTCGCCCCATTGTGGGTTTGTCTCGGTACATTAACAAAACAGTCAACAGTAATTTTTCAGAAAACCTCTCTATCAAAGAAAGTAACTCACAGGATGAAGTAGGGCAGCTTACCCGCAACTTTAATCGCATGTTGCAGGAAATGCAGCGCCAACTTACTGAAATAAGGGAGCAGTCACTTATACTGGAACACCAAAACGAAGAACTCAATAATGTAAACGAGCTATCACAAGCATCAGAAGAGCACCTCATAAAACTTAATGTAGTAAAAGACAAGTTGCTTGCAATACTATCACACGACCTACGTAGCCCCTTCAATACGATCAAAGGTTTTTTACAGGTTTTACTACACCACATCAACGGTTTTTCAAAAGACGAGATTCGGCACTTTGCCGAAGATATGGACAAGGCTGTACAACGTGTTATAGATTTATTGGAAAACCTCTTGCAATGGTCACTTGTTCAAACCGATGACTTTGAATATGTGCCAGAAGAATTTGACCTTGCCCCTGTTATTCAAGACAATGTGGTATTGTATGAAAAAGCAGCCCTTGAGAAACAAATAAGCCTGATGATTCATATTGAGCCTCAAACTTATGTAAAAGCAGATAAAAATATGCTTGATTTTGTGTTACGCAACTTATTATCTAATGCTATCAAGTTTACCTATCCCAAAAACCAAATAAACATTTATACAAAAAGAGAAGGGGACTTTATTAAGGTAAGTATTATCGATAAAGGTGTAGGAATCAAAGCAGATGCATTGGAAAAAATATTTTCGCCCGAAATTCACTTATCTACCCACGGTACTGCCAATGAAAAAGGTACTGGATTTGGACTGTTGTTATGTAAAGAGTTTGTAGAAAAAAACGGTGGACAACTTGAAATTGAAAGCGAAGAAGGGGTAGGTACCCAGGTAATGTTTCAACTACAGGCCATTGACCAACCCGAAATGTAATTGACTAAACACGCTCCCTTTCTCAACAAACTCACCCCTGTTTTTGATGCATGTACTCATTAATCAAACGTAAACCATCCATTGTCAACATTGGCTCTATAGCATCAAACTGTTGCTTGAGAGGAATAATAACCGATGACAATCCTCCTGTAGCTACTATCTTACAGTTTCCTCCTAACTCTTGGCGAATATGAGCAATCAAGTGCTCTACCAACCCCACATACCCTAGCAAAACCCCTGCTTGTAAAGCGTGTTCGGTGTTTTTTCCAATGGCAGAGTCAGGCAACTCAAGTGGAATTTCTATATCAGGCAGTTTGGCGGTGTTTTTATACAATGCATAAATAGAAGTTTTGAGCCCTGGAGCAATGGCTACACCTAAAATATTACCTTTTGTTGATATTGTAGTAAACGTAAGGGCTGTACCAAAATCAACTACAATACAATTATCTTTAAACATATCATAGCCTGCTACTGCATTTGCTACCAGGTCGGAGCCTATTTCGTGAGGCTTTTGTACACCTACCGGTAGTTGCTTAATTACCTCAGGAGTAACCACCAATGGCTCTTTGCCAAACAAATGCCATAACATATCGCGCAATACAGGAATAAGTCCTGGTACTACGCTGCTTAGCGCAATATGATTGACATCGCTGATTGCCAGATTTTGTTCAAGAAAATAGGTGCGAAGGTTCATTTCGTACTCAGAGGCACTTTTTTCGGTAATGGTTTGTAAACGCCAGTGGTACATCCATTCGTTCTGATGATAAAGCCCTAATACAATATTAGAATTACCAATGTCTACAGCTAACAACATAATTTTAAGGGGTTTTTGGTAAAGGTAACAAGAGTATATTTAAATTTCATTTTTTCACTACATAATTGTTACCCTGAGTAAGTTGCGGCATATCGACAATTTTAGTGTCGAATGTTAACAAAAGTTATCCACATTTTATATTGACTATTGTGCATAACTTTACTTGTTCCTCACTGATTGAATCAACTTTGTGTCAGTTAGCATTGTTATATATCAAGGTATACTCCTTATTATCAGCAAGTTGGAAATAGCAGCTTGATATATCGACAATTTTAGTATCGAATGTTAATAAAAGTTATCCACAATCTACACTGATTATTGTACATCACTTTTTGGTAGCCTGCTGTGCTTTTTAGTATATCTTTGTCAAGAATATACAGGCAGGTTACAAAATTTTGTAACTTGAATTTGAGTTTTGACAAAATAGGGGATTTGCCTTTTTGTATGGTCATTAAAATAGTGTGTACCCTAACCATTCATCCTGCTTACCTGTTAGATTTAAGGATAATACAACAAACCAATAATACAATGAGAAAAAGATTGCTGTTCATGTTTTTTGCCATTGTGCCTCTTTTCTTGCCCCTGCAAGGGTGTTTGCTTAGCACTGGGCAAAAAACGTCTAATAAAAAGACAACCAACTCTACCTCGAAACCCAAAGCGATTGCTACTACCCGAAAAAGACCTTCTATTGCCAAACCTATGACTATGCTACACCGGGTAATAGCAAAAGATGAACGTTTACATGTTTTTTTACAGCTTAATATCCCACGCTTAAGAAATGCTTCAAACCTGATAGAAATGCTACAGGATGTATCGTTGAAGTACGGGGTTTTGCCTAATTACCGTAGTAAAGAATTTATAGAAACCCAAACTCTCAAGCTTACTCCAGAAACAATAACCAAACAAGGAGCTGATTTTTATTACAACTTTAGCATACCCAAAAAAACAATGCCCAGTGCTGTAATGTTGATAGAAGCCAATGACAGCAAAACCGGGCAAAGAATCACTTTGGATGTACCCCTAGAGTTTGTTGTAAATAAAATACGCCAAAGCTTTAGTATTTTTGACGCCCAAGGCAAGCAACCTCTTTTTCGCAACTACTTTTTAAATAAAGCCAGCATTCAAATCAAGGACTTGGCTGGTACCAATAAAACCCTCCTTATAAAGCACTATAAGCATAACTTTAAGGCGGCTCGTCCACCTATGTCATTGTCGCGTCGTAACATTAAGAAAAAAATGGAAGTGGACAGTACATTTAAGGTACAAACTAATACTCAGTTGAACCTTAAAAAACCAGGCTTGTATATAGTACAGGCAGACACTAACCAATACTATGGCATTAGTTTTATTGTAGCCGAACACCGTTACCCTAAATTTAGCAAAATAGTAGACTTGATAGATCCATTGACATACATTACTACCAAAGGTGAGTTGAACAAGCTCAAGCAATCGTCGGAAAAGAAAAAAGATTTAGACAGGCTTTGGCTTGAGCTTATGTCGGGCAACATAAAGGTAGCCAAACGAAGCATTCGTGAATATTACCGCCGGGTAAAACTTGCCAACAAGTTTTTTACTACTTATAAACCAGGTTGGAAAACTGATAAGGGAATGGTTTTTATTGTGTTTGGCAACCCTACCAGAGTAGTGCGTACCCGTAATAAAGAGATGTGGACTTATGCCCAAAGTGCCAGTTTCTCAGACATCCATTTTACATTTTTACGCAACCCTAATCAATTTGTAGACAACCATTACACTTTGGTGCGTTACCCCGAATATGAGCAGGTGTGGTACCCCAAAATAGAACAATGGCGGGAAGGTAAAATAGGGTCATAAACGGTGCTTAGTAAAACTACAAAAATAACCTAATTCATTGAACTTCATCTCTGAGCGTTGTGCTTCTTCAAAAATTTACCCTGTAAGGGACTTCCATGGCTAAGGCTACGCAAAGTTTTTTTTCATCGTTCAATCAAAGGTTCTGCAAAGCGGAACAAACAGATACAGTCTTCTTTTGAATTACTTTATTTTTTAGTAGCTCTGACTAAATTCCTAAAAGAAAAGTAACAAGCCACAAGCAAAAAACACCTGGTGGCTTGTTGCTTGCTTATTTTATCACAATATCATAAGGCAAACGTGCCTGAACTTGTGGGGTTTCTTTGATTTTTTTGAGTATTTCAAGGTAAGGGTATAACTCTCCCAACTCTTGTTTTAACATCCGTTGCCGGGCTTTTACCGATACTCCTAAGTTATCCTTAATTTTATCTATGAGAGGCTTTTCTACAGGCAAAAACCATAATCTATAGTCTTTTTTGCTAAGTTTTGCTTTTTTTGCTGCAATTGCCAACGCATCGTTAAAACTACCCAAAACATCTACTAAACCATTTTGTTTGGCTTCGTTGCCTGCCCACACCCTACCTGATGCAACACTTTTGAGTTCAGCTAACGACATACCACGGTCCTTGGCAGCCTTGGAAGTAAAAGATTCATAACCTCTTTCTATGCTACGTTGCAAAATCTGGCGGTCGGCTTCAGTAAACGGGTAAGAAGGGTCACCCAAAGCCGAAAACTTGCCAGTATTTACATAGTCATTGGTAATGCCCAACTTATTTTTTTGAAACGCCGCAAGGTTAAAGTAAATACTAAAAATGCCAATAGACCCCGTAATAGTATTAGGCTGAGCCACTATAGTGTCACACGCCATTGCTATATAATACCCTCCCGAAGCTGCTACATCAGACATAGAAGCAATTACAGGTTTTACCTTTCGGGTAAGATGAATTTCACGCCACATTATATCAGAAGCCAAGGCACTACCACCAGGTGAATTTACTCTCAAAACAATGGCCTTTACACTTTTGCTTTTTCGTGCTCTCCGCAAAGCTTTTACTATTTTGGCAGCACCTACAATGCCATCCCTCCCATTGCCCGAACGAATCTCTCCATCGGCAACAATTACAGCAATGCGGTGGTTAGATTTTTTTTGCTGCTTTTCCCATTCGGTTTCTACTTCACGGTACTTGCTCAGCCTCACCCATTTTATTTTTTGATTTTCGTTTAAGTCAAGCCGCTGCTTCACCTCTGCCTCCAGCTCGTCATAATAACCTATTTTAGTAATCAATTGATACTTAAGTGCGTCTGCTGGACTTTGTACCAAGCCACTGTCTGATGCCTGAGTAAGCCGAGCAAGAGATACTTTACGGGAAGTGGCAATATCTTTTAAGTATAAATCATAAATACTATTGAGGTAAGACTCGGTTTGTCTTCGGCTTGCTTCACTCATTTTATCAGTCATATAGGGCTCCACAGCACTTTTATAAGTACCTACCCTGAAAATCTCTGGTTTTATGTCTAATTTATCAAAAGCTCCTTTGTAAAATGTACGTTGTGCACTCAACCCATTGAACTCAAGCGATCCCGTAGGGTTCAGGTAAATTTTATTGGCAACAGAGGTCAAGTAATAAGCGCCTTCGCTGAGGTATTCGCCATAAGCCCAAACAAACTTTTTGCTCTGCTTAAAATCATTCAAAGCCTCTCTTAACTCTTTTAATGAAGCAAAACCAGCCCCTATACTTTGCAAATGCAGCACTATGCCAGCAATGTTAGGATCATTTTTAGCTTTTTCTATGTTATGCAAAATTCCCATCAAACCTGTGCCATCAACCACCGGATTCAAAGGATTGTCAAGGCTAGGTACAGGGTTATCTATGTCTAGTTCGGTAATATTACCATTTAACTTAAGCAACAATACACTCTTTTGGTCAGTAGTGATAGTACTGCTACTACTTACAAGGGTAAATATGAAAAAAATGACCAGCCCGGTAAACAAACTAATACCAACGAATGTAGCTAAGACATTACCTAAAAATCTACGAATCATAATCTTTAAATTTGGATGACTATCAATGGTTGTAAACAAAAATAGAAAAAAACAAACAGAGTTAATTTAAGATAGCAATAGCAATATTAACTTTGCCCAATAAATTACAATTAATTGTTTTATGTCTATTACTTATTTATTGCTGGGAACCAACCTAGGAGACAAAACCCAAAACCTACATACAGCCATACAAATGCTGACAAGCCAAGCAGGCAGGGTACAAAAACACTCGGCTATTTATGAAACAATGCCTTGGGGCATAGCAGATCAACCCGTGTTTTATAATCAGGTATTGGCAATCAATACTTCTCTGGAAGTAAGGGAGTTGCTAAGGGTAACCCAAAGCATAGAGGCAGCCATGGGGCGGCAAAAATACAGGAAATGGGGTGAACGACTAATTGATATTGATATTTTATACTATGATCAAATGATGCTAGAGAGCGAGGATTTGAATGTACCACACAGCCAAATTGCTCTCCGCAGATTTACTTTAACACCTTTGGTAGAAATAGCTCCTTTGCTGGTACATCCAGTATTACAACTTACCCAAACCCAATTGTTGGCACAATGCCCTGATAAACTTGAGGTAAAAAAAGTAACACATTAAAGCCTTATAGGTACTTTAGACAGTCAAATTATATTACTGCTTGCGTTTGGGAGCATTAATTAGTTGAATTTCAATGCCTTTTTTTGCCTGGCTAGTTTTTACACCAAATGTATTTACCTCAATGCGTGCCGGATCAATGCCTCGGTTGATGAGTTGTTCTACCATAGTGCGCCCCCTTGCCGACGCCAACATCCAACGCCCTGCATCTATTCCATTTCTGACCGGAACAGCAATTGCCAGGCGAACTTTGACAGAGCTTTTGAGGGTTTTTGCCAACCTTACCAAAATATTTTGCCCTAGCGATGAAATCGCAGTTGTGCCCTTGGTAAATAATACTCCCCTACGACAATTAATTTGCACTCCTTTGCTGTTACTGGTTACCGCCATTCCTTTAGAGTTAACTTCATAAAGGAGTGATTTCACGTTTTCGAGGGTAACTTGTAACACAGGGCGAAACCTGATTTTAGGTAATACATCATTTACTTTGTAGCCAAAATAAGCCAAGGTATTCCCTTTTTTTACCCATTGCCCTGGTTTGTTGCAGCTATAATCAACAAACTCATAATCTTCGGGTAGTACCCACACATAAGTAAGCTGTTTGTAATATCTAACAGTAGTAGATAAGCCATAATGTCTCCCTCCTAGCCTTGGTATAGAATCAAACCTAAAGGTAAAAATACCTTCTTTATTTACCTTCAACTCTTTGTCAGTGAAACGTTCTTCGCTCATTAAGGCAAAGTTTCCGGTAGGAAACATAATCTTCTTATAGCGAGAGGTTTCACCAATACTGTATTTTTCAGGGTTGATGTAAAGGTATTTTTTTGCAATGTTGGTAGACTTAGGCAATATTTTGGAAAAAGCACCAAAGTTAGAGCGGGTAGTAGTATACAACAAATAATCTTGCGCATTGGGTTTGATATACAAGATGTCTTCCCGAACAAACTGGGCATATGCATCAACCAATGTGGTGCATAAGCATACTAAAGTGAGTAAGGCTACACGTTTTACTATCATAAGGAAAAAAGGTTGGATGAAAAACAGTTACTAAAAATACCTTTTCGTTGGATGCTTTCAAAGATATACCCCTATAAATCCATCATTCCATTACTTTCTTACTAATTACTCACCAGGAAAACCCAGCAAAAACTTAGCTTTCATTATATTTTTACAATTATGGCAAAGGCTTTCTGGTTCGGTATCTATAGTCACCATTGTTTCACGAGCACTTTGCATTACACACTGACGACTGGGACAATGGTCAAGACCAAAGTTATGCCCTAACTCATGAATGGCTACTTTTCGCAAACGAGTACGCATCAATTGTAGGTTAGCATAACGATGCAACCTAAAGGTAGATACAATACAGCTAGAACCAGGAAGATAGCCCAAACCAAAAATCCCCCAATCGGTATACAACCACTTAGGCTTTTTGTCTTTAGTAACTGAAATATCTTGATTAGTAAGTCCTATTATATAATCAAAATCATTGGATTTGGTACGCCTCAAGTATGCAATCAGGCTATCAGCTCGATAGCGAACAGGGAGTCTTAAGTGGTACTTTTTAAGAATATGGGTGTTTTTGGCATGTGGTGGTAATGTTATCAAAGGCAAGACAGTTACTTGAATACCATAGTAACGCTCAATGCCTTTTTTTACTTCTTTAACTGAAGCATCATCAATGCCCAAAAACGGTTGAATCGCTACCTTAGGAATGATGAGTGGAGTAACAAAAATATAATTTTTATATATTAACCAGATTCCAGCAACCAATAATAACAAAACAGCAAAGTAAAGAATGATCCTTTTCATAGTATGTATTTTTTTTAGAAAAAGACCAGTTTTTATTGAAGGAGTTGCAAATGGTTTTGACGCTTGTGCACTGAAAAGGAGGAGGACTTAAGACTTATATTTTTAAGGATAAAGCAGTGCCTGGTTGACTTCGCCAAGCAAAAAAATCATCATTTTTAATTCTAAATACCAACTTTGAAACACACATTTAATTTTATGACAGAAAATTTGGGAAAGCAAACATAAGATGAGCAACTTTGGGGTATTTATAGACTTAAATCTATTAGCAATGCCTCACAACGCACAATACTTTATCGACCAGTTAGGTATGACTCCTCACCCAGAAGGAGGTTATTACAAAGAAACTTATCGTTCTGAAGAAATTTTTTCACAAGAAGCACTTCCCGAAAGGTACCCAAGCAAGCGCTGTCATGTCACCAGCATTTATTTTTTGTTAGAAACTAAAGAGTTTTCAACGTTTCACCGTTTACGCACCACCGAGCTATGGCACTTTCATACAGGTACCGCCCTAGAACTACACATGATAGATGCTGACGGCAACCTGACTACCCAACACATTGGCAGTGATATAGCCAATGGTGAGTTGTTACAAACGGTGATTCCTACTGGATCGTGGTTTGCTATCAGAGTAATTGCGCCTGATAGTTTTGCCTTGATAGGCTGTACAGTAGCCCCAGGATTTGAGTTTGAAGACTTTGAACTTGCCAAGAGAGAGGAACTTATCAAACTATACCCACAACACACACAAGTAATTACCCAATTTACCCGGTCTTAGCTATGTAAAAAAAGCCTGTAAGAAAGGTTCTTACAGGCTCATTAAACTCTTTATTTATATTTGGAGTACCGGAGCTTATCTAAGCAACCAGGCTAACAAAATCATTCCTAATGGGTAAACCCAGGCAATAATGCCACTGGTTATTGATGTTTTGTAGTTTAGATCACTGAAAGATTTCCACGAACGTCGTACATGACGCAAGCTAATAAGTACATATCCAACAAGAGCCACACTACTAAAAATACCTGGACCTGTTAGAATGGTACCTGCAGTAAGTAAGCTATAAAATAACATACCTACAAAGTACACAAAGAAAACAGATGAAACAATGAATGCCAAAGTGTTGAAACTCATCATTTTGCGGGCATTCTTATGCGATTCGCTACTCATAATATTAGGTTTTGGTTTATGAATGTTTTGATAAATATAACGATTTTTAGAGTCAAAAAGGTTACGTTTTACAAAAAAATCGTTAATAAACAACTTATTGTTGTGAAAAAACAAAAGCCTGCTCAGCAAATGTTGAACAGGCTTTTGTATATCTTAAAAAACGTGCTTTATACGCCAAACATTAATCTTTCGGGCTCTTCGAGCAATTGTTTTAATCTTACCAAAAAGGTTACGGCCTCGCGTCCGTCTATAATTCGGTGGTCGTAAGACAAGGCAAGGTACATAATCGGTAATATTTTCACTTCACCATTTACAGCCATTGGTCGGTCTACAATATTGTGCATTCCTAAGATGGCCGATTGCGGTGCGTTGATAATAGGCGTAGACAACATAGAACCAAATACCCCTCCATTGGTAATGGTAAACGTCCCTCCTTGCATCTCTTCGATAGACAACTTATTATCACGAGCCTTGAGTGCCAAGTCTTTAATGCCTTGCTCTATGCCTTGAAAACTCAAGCTCTCAGCGTTGCGTAACACAGGTACTACCAAGCCCTTGGGTGCTGATACAGCCACCGAAATATCACAAAATTCGTTATAAACGATTTCGTTGCCGTCTATCATCGCATTTACTCCTGGAATCTCTGTCAATGCAGCACAACAAGCCTTTACAAAAAAGCCCATAAACCCTAAACCTACACCGTACTTTTCTTTGAACTGCTCTTTGTACTTAGCTCGTAAGTCTTTGATAGGTTGCATGTTTACCTCATTGAAAGTAGTAAGCATGGCGGTTTCATTCTTTACAGACACCAAACGGCGAGCAACTGTTTTACGAAGCGGTGACATACGCTTACGGTTTTGGTTGCGGCTACCTGGTGCAGGTGCGGACACAGTAGCTTTGGGTGCTGCAGTTTCTTTTTTGTTTTGGGCAGGAGCCTCAGCTTTAGGCTTCTTCTTTTGAGCATTCATGGCATCTTCTTTCGTGATGCGTCCTCCTACACCAGTACCTTTTACATCAGCAGGATCAATGCCTTTTTCAGCAAGTATTTTGCTTGCTGCAGGTGATGGATGCCCAGCTGCCGACGAAGTTTCAATGTTATTTGCACCAGCATCTGACGAAGGTTTTGATGCAGTACCATTGCTTACGGGTGCTTCGGTTACTTTGATAGTACAAATTAAATCACCCACATTCAAGGTTTCGCCTTCTTTTGCCACCATTTGTAATATACCAGTAGCCTCAGCGGGCAATTCTTGAGCTGCCTTGTCGGTTTCTACCTCACATATAGGCTCATCCAAAGTAACAAAATCTCCATCTTCTTTCAACCAAGCTCCAATCATTACCTCAGTAATAGACTCTGCCAGTTCAGGTACACGCATTTCTACCTCTTTGCCAGTGGTAGTGGGTGCATCGGTAGTAGTAGCAATTTTAGTAGCAGTATTGTCAGACGCATTAGCCGCAGTTTTTGAAGAACCAGCCGAAGAACCATTTTCGCTTGCTTCGATACGACATATAACATCACCCACATTCACTGTTTCGCCTTCAGGAACCATAATACGAAGAATTCCTGCTGATTCGGCGGCAAGTTCCTGAGCAGCTTTGTCAGTCTCTACCTCACAAATCATTTCATCAAGTTCTACGTAGTCTCCATCCTGTTTCAACCATTGCGAAATAACAACTTCTGTGATAGATTCCGCCAAATCAGGAATTTTCATTTCTACGGCCATAATATTTTTCCTTTCAATTTATTTTTAAATTATAGGATCGATTCTGTATTTTGAGTAAATAATGTTGCCATAATAATTTCTACATTTTAATTATAATGATATAACTAAACCTGATGACTTTATTTTAGCACATTTCATATGTAGTAAAAGAATAAAGATTTGGTGTTGTTAATGTTCCAAATATCTATATTATGTTGGCTAATTTAAACATTTTTTTTGGTTATTCCACAACTACCAAATATCTGTATTTTTGAGTAGCTGGTTTGCTCACAAAAGTAGTATATCTTATTTCTTTTTGGAACTTTACCTTAGTTATTTGCTGTAACATTTGACACAACTTATTTATGTTTTTTTGGGTACCTATATTATATCTTGTATTTTTCAATACATAACTAACAAGTACTTTGCATTTTTTATCAAAAACTGGCTCTTTTTAGCTTGTTTTTTGTGTAAAAACAAGTTTGCTAACCTAAATTATATGCTACTTTAAAATTACCAGCATTCAGGGAATTATTTGGGCATATTCTATTCGCCAGACAGACTGTATTACAATTACACAAAACCCTGACCTACATACAGTCATTTGTTATACAAAGCAAATCCTCACCCAGTCAATTGATAAATTATAGCCCAAAAACAACAAGTACATTTATTCGATTATGATTACACGTTACCTTTTTTTATTTGCTTGTTTACTATCAACCATTCAATCTTCTTATTGTTGGGCACAGGTCAAAAACAAAGGACTACCTTTTATTAAAAATTATACTACAGATGATTACCACGCCCACGACCAGAACTGGTATATCGGTCAAGATAAACGAGGAATTATTTATGTAGGCAACTCTTCAGGCTTGCTAGAGTTTGATGGGGTAAAGTGGCGTTTGCTGGAAATACCTAATAAATCAACCACAAGAAGCGTGAAGATGGGGCAAGATGGGATAATGTATGTAGGTGCACAAAATTTTATTGGTTATGTAGACACAGATTCTACTGGCAAAACCTATGTAGCTTCGCTTATGAACCAAGTTCCTAAAGATGTTGCCGGATTTAAAGACATTTGGGATATGGTGGTAACTAACGAAGGAGTAATATGCCGTAGCCGTTCAGCATTGTTTGTTTTGAAAGATAAAAAATTAAAAGCAATTCGCCCTAAAAAGAGATTTACTACACTTTGCCTGATCAACAACCAAGCACACTTTAGAGACTTTAAAGTAGGTACATTCAAACTGGTGCAGGGTAAGCTAGTGAAAGTGCCTCAGTTTAACAAAAAAATACCAATGGAAGGATTTCCGTTTGGTAAAAACAAAAGTTTGCTCAACATATTCACACAATTATATATTTACAATGGGGATACCCTTACCCCTTTTGCTCCTCATATCAAACAATTCTTATTGGACAAAGAGCTGTACTGTTCCACTCAAATAGATGATAACCATTATGCTTTTGGCACTTCAAGTGCAGGCATTGTTATTTTAAATAAGGCTGGGCAGGTAGTACAACATATTCATAAAGGCAATGGACTACAAAGCAACTCAGTGTATAATTTATATATAGATCATCACCATAATTTGTGGGCAGGGCTTGCTAAAGGAATTGCTTTTATCGAACTCAATTCACCGTTTAGTGTATTAGACGCTTCGTCAGGATTGGAAGGCTCTACCTATTACACTTATGTGCATCAAAACAAGCTATTGACAGGTACTTCCCAAGGATTTTTTTATAAAAACTGGCTTCATTATGAAAACCCTTTGAAAGACTCGATTCGCTTTAAAACCATTCCGAATTTGGTGAATCAAACGTGGCAATTTAAAACTTTCAAAAACCAACTCTTGGCCGCCTTCAATCCAGGTATTTTAAAGTTTAATACTCTCCAAAAACCCGTCAAAGTTCAAGCCTTGAAAAAGACGAATGGTAATATGTGGACTATAATCTCTTTGAACAAGCAGCCTAACTTGTTGATGGCTGGCGGTAAAAGGGGGTTGATTTTACTGGAGTGGAAAGACAAACAATGGCAGGTAAAAAACGTGATCAAGGGATTTTCAAAAAACTCGCGTTATATACAAGAAGGAAAAGCAGGTACTGTCTGGGTAAGTAGTGACCAACACGGTATCTATAAACTCACGCTTAATACACCACTTGATAGTATAGTAAATATTAAGTTTTATGACAAAACCAAGGGACTCCCTGCCAATACCTATAACCGTTTGTTTAAAGTAAATGGTGAAAACATGTTTGCTACCGAAAATGGGGTATACTTATATGATGAAACCCAAGACAAAATGGTGAGAGAAACCAAGTTAAACAAGTTAATTGGTGATCACAAAATGTTGGTTTATCTACGCAACGACGCCCAACAAGGAATTTGGTATGTGGCGCATAAAGAGGCAAAAGACAAATACCTGGAAGTGGGTTTGCTACAAAAACAAGCCAATGGTAGCTACAAAAAAATAACCAATCCTTTCAGAAAATTGCGTGGCTCGTTTATAGAAAAACTTGCCCCCCATTTGAACCCAATAGATGACAAAAATGTATTGTTTGCCACCAAGGAAGGGGTGATTCATTATGCCCCTCAAAAACCCCGTATAAAACAACCTTTCAAAGTATTGTTACGCGAAATATCTCTTACTGGTGCAAAAGATTCTATAATATTTGGAGGTACCTTCGCCAATGCACAGGGGCAAATGACAAGCCTGCCCAAACAGGAGTATCAGTACCCCATATTTAAATACACTTATAATAGTTTTAGGTTTAATGTAAGCAGTACCTTTTATGCTGATAACCACAAAAACGAGTTTCGTTACCGCCTGGCAGGACTAGACAAAGAGTGGTCGCCATGGACTAAGGAGACTTATAAAGAATATACCAACTTAAGAGAAGGGAGTTATATATTGCACATTCAAACCCGTAACCTATACCAAGAAAAAAGCCCAGTGTTTACCTACAGTTTCCAAATACTCCCTCCCTGGCACCGTACCATTTGGGCTTATACAGGGTATACATTCGTGAGCATCATATTGATAGGTGTTACCATCAAACTATATACTCGAAGGTTGGAGCAACAAAAAGATAAACTGGAAAAAACAGTGGAAGCCCGTACTGCAGAGATTCGCCATAAGAACGATGAAATCTTGCTAAAAAACTCAGAACTTGAGCAACAAAAAGAAGAGATACAGATACAAGCTGAAAACCTCAAAGAAGCCAATACTGCTATTGAACATAAAAATTCGGCACTGGAACAACAAAAAGAAGAAATACAGATACAAGCTGAAATCCTGAAAACAGTCAACAATGAATTGGTAAGTAAAAGTGATGAAATAGAGCAAGCTTATCAGAATGTAAAACTATTGAGTGAAATAGGGCAAGAAATCACTTCAAAACTATCGTTAAGCCAGATAGTAGAGACTGTGTATAATAATGTAAATAACTTGATGGATGTTGCAGAGTTTGGGATAGGCTTATATGATCCAAAAGCACACACGATTACTTTTAACGACTATATACATTTAGGCGAGAAAATGCCCCAACTGACAGTACCTGCTACCGATGAAAACAGGTTTGGAGTGCTGTGTGTACTTCGCCAAAAAGAAATTATAGTGAATGACGTGTACAAAGAGTATCACAATTATGTGGAGTCGTTGGACAGTTATCGACAAGATGAACTGTTAAATGCTTTCATTTGTATACCACTTATTGTCGAACAAGAAGTAATTGGCTTGGTAAGTGTACAAAGTTTGCAAAGTAACGTATATACAAATTATCACCTCAACTTGTTACGTAACCTTGCAGTATATATTACCATAGCATTACAAAATACGGATAGTTATACTAAAATAGAGTTACAAAAGTTTAAAATAGAAACCCAAAACCAAGAAATTACAGCCAGTATCCGTTATGCACAAAAAATCCAAGCAGCCATTTTGCCCAGCAGCAAAAGCTTTGAAAAAGTTTTTACTGATCATTTTATCATCTACGAACCCAAAGACATTGTTTCTGGCGACTTTTATTGGATGAGCCATGTAAAGAAACGTGTCATAATTGATGATATCCCTTCTTTTGAAGTATATAGTTTTGTGGCAGCTGTAGACTGCACCGGACACGGAGTACCAGGGGCTTTTATGAGCATGATAGGCAGTAGATTATTGAGCGAAATAGTCAATGAAAAGAAGGTTTTTGATCCCAAAAAGATCATATCTAAAATACAAGAGGGCATTCGTAAGGGTTTGCATCAGAAAGAATCAGATAATAATGATGGCATGGATATATGCTTGTGTAGGGTGCAATATATAGATGATTCGGACAAGGTAGAGCTAATATACAGTAACGCCAAACGTCCGTTGTATTATACACATCAAAAAAAGTTGCATCAAATCCAAAGAAATCGTTTTTTTATTGGTGGTTGGATACCTAAGCAAATAGCCCAAGAGTTAGAGAATCACACGGTTCAACTCAAACGCACTGATATACTTTATTTGAGTAGTGATGGATTTGTAGATACACCTAATAACAACCGTAAATCTTTTGGAACCAAGCAATTCATTACGTTGTTAGAAGAAATCATGCATGAACCATTAAATGTACAACGTACGCGGTTGTTGAAAGCCAAAACTGAATACCAAGAAGAGGCAGACCAACGCGATGATATTGTAATATTGGGCATTCAGCTATAGCACTCCTTACCTGTTGTGTACTTTGCAAGGCAGCTGCTTTGTTATAAAATTAACTATAACTCACGCCAAGGGCTCTCTTTGGCTTACACGACTATACTATATGCACTATGATGAAACTGTTCTTAATTATCAATGTTTTACTTGTTTATGCCGCTACTGTCTCTCAGGCGCAAACTCCCTACGTGACCAAACACCTACCTAAAGACTATAAAGGAGGATACCAGAGTTGGGCGTTGACGCAAGATAAAACAGGCATGGTGTATGTGGGCGATAACTTTGGAATTCTACAATATGATGGTAAAGAATGGCGTAAATTCCCAATAAAGAATAAAGGTTTTGTCTTTGCTATTGGTTATTACCAAGACACCCTATTTGTGGGCTCCAACAATGAATTAGGCTATTTGGGGTACGACTCTACCGGACAAAACCGCAAATATGTATCCTTGATTCCATCTATTCCTAAAGAACAGAGAAAATTTAAAACGATTCGAACTATTTTACCTCTGGACAAAGGCGTTGCTTTTATAGATTGGTTTAAAAAAGCATTGATTTATCAAAATGGCAAGTTTACTTATGTAGATCCTGATGATTCAACAATTTATAATAAGGGACAATTTGCCCCCATTGCTAAAAAAGGCAAACAAGTCTTTCATTTTAACAATAATATATATGCACAAGCTGGAAGTGATTTATTTGCTTGGAATGGAAAAAAACTAGTAAAAACTAACCTCCTTCAAGGAGTAAAAAACCTGCCTGATATATGGCGTATAATAAACTATAGCCAAGACACTTTGCTTGCGTTTGATGCCAAAACTCATCAAATGCGTTGGTTATACCTAAAAAACGGCAAATTTCAGAGAGAAGAAGCTTTTACAACTGAACTCGACAATGTTTTTGCCAAATTAAACACGACTTTTGTTATTTATTATTTCAAGGTGCTGAACAATGGCTCTATTGCGCTTACCATCAAAAACAAAGGATTGTATGTATTAGGCAAAGATGGTAAAATTCAACGTTTTATTGCTTCTAATCGAGATACTCCCACCCTTTTAATCTACAATTTTGATTTTGATAAAGAAGGTAATATATGGACCTTGGGTGAAAAAGGAATTGGGCAAATCCATAATAATAGCTCTTTTACCTATTGGGACAAAAGGCACGGCTTTTCCGGGCAAATTCTAAGGATGACCTATCATAACCAAAGGCTCTATGTGGGTACTATGAATGGGCTTTCATTCTTGAACAAACAAGGTCGTTTTGAAGAAGTAAAAGGAATCAAAGATGGAGTATGGGACTTTTTGGAACACCAAGGCAGGTTTTATGTGGCACATACCGGTACTATTTATGAAATGAAAAATGGAAAGCCTGAAAGGATTGTAGATCAAGCTTATACACAAACACTTGTAGCACTAAAAAACGCCCCTTCTAAACTGATGATAGGTACTTATAACCAGGGATTATTTTTGATGGCTCAGAAAAAAGGGAAATGGATAAAGAAAAAAGTAAAAGGCGAAAAAGTAACGGCAAAAATATACTCTATTATAGAAGATAAAGATGAAAGTTTATGGATTCACGATTTCCAGTTAGGTATTTTTAGGGTATGGCTCAATGCCGCAAAAGATAGTGTGGTAAAGCAAGTAGTATATACAGCCAAGGATGGCTTACCTTCTACTGCAGCCAATATAGTGTTTCGCTTAAAAAACGGTCAGCTAATTTTTGGTACAACAGATGGCATATATGCATTTGACCGGGCAAAAAAACGTTTTCATCCTCACCCTATTTTACATGCTTACACCAAAGGCAAACAAGTATATTACATATATGAAACAAGAAAGGGGAATTTATTTATCCAGATAAAAAAACCTGATAAAGTCGAGTTGGCCATGCTAAAAGCAACCTCTAACAACGGATATACACTCGTAGAAAAACCTTTCAGAGCTATACAAACTTCACTTGATAGTGAAGCTATCATAGAGTTAACAGACGGACGGGTGGCAATAGCCAAAGACCAAACTATGATATTATATGATGACCAATGGAAAAAGAGTCCTCCCAACACTTATCAAACCATTATCAGGAAAGTATTCATTAATAATGATTCTCTTCTTTTTACTGAAAACAGCCTACATTCTGTCTCTCTTGATTATCAGTTCAACACGCTTAGGTTTGATTACGCTTCTTTGTTTTATGAACATAGCAACCAAAACCAGTATCAGTTCAGGTTAAAAGGTTTTCAAGAAAAATGGTCTAAATGGAGCATAGAACGCAATACTAATTATACCAATTTGCCCGAAGGTAATTATGTTTTTGAAGTAAGGGCTAAAAATGCGCATGGTGACCTAAGCAAGTTGGCACGTTTCGAGTTCAAGGTTTACCCTCCCTGGCACCGCACTTGGTGGGCTTATACCTTGTATGTGGTATGTGCAATATTATTTGTATTAATCGTTTTACGCATCAATGCAAGTCGGTTGCTTAAACAAAAAGCCAGCCTTGAAAAAAAGGTGCAACAACGTACTGTTGAGCTTCAGCATAAACAAGAAGAGATTATGGTACAACACGAAGAGCTCCAGCAACAACACGAAGAAATTACCGCTCAACGTGACTTTATTGAAAAAAAAAACCAACAGCTTTATCAGAAAAACCTTCAGGTAAAAAAGAGTATAGAGGCAGCCAAGCTTATTCAAGATGCTATTTTGCCTTTTAATGACAGAATGCAAGGAATATTTAAAAACTATTTTGTGCTTTTTCGTCCACGTGACATCGTATCGGGAGATTTTTATTGGGCAGATAAAACTAAAGATGGCAAGGATATAAGGCTAGTAGCCGCTATAGATTGTACCGGACACGGGGTGCCAGGAGCTTTTATGAGTATGATGAGTTATACTTTGCTGAATGAGATTGTACACCAAAAAAATATTATTCAACCTGCCCAAATATTAGAAACACTAAAATCTGAGTTAAAGCACGCCCTACAACGAGAAAAAACGGGTAATCAATCAGGAATGGACATGGCGCTGTGCAATATTCAATACTTGCCTGATGGCACTGTAAAGGTTGTTTTTGGTGGTGCCAAACGCCCTATGTATTACATTAAAAGTGATAGTCAAGAGTTTGGTGAAGTCAAAGGTAGTAGAATTTCTATTGGCATAGTTCCCAGAAACCATCAGGTTTTTGAAGAGCACACACTTACCTTACACAAAAATGATTTAATATTTTTGACCACTGACGGGTATAGTGATCAGAACAATGTAGCCAGAAAAAGTTTTGGCTCACAAAAACTCAAAAAACTCCTGGCTTCGCAGGCTTTGAAACCAATGTCCGAACAACAACGAGTGCTAGAAGAAAACCTGGATGAATATATGCACCAAACAAGTCAAAGAGATGACATTTTGGTGGTAGGGATAAAATTATAAAACCCCACTCAATATACAATCAAATGGGGTTTTGTTTATTTTATAAATACTATCTTTTCTTACTTAAAAGCAGCCTCTATAATAGTCGCTTGCTCTTGGCTATGTACTGTGTGATAACCAGTGGCAGGTGAAGCACTTGACTTACGAGCGATGACCTCTATTTGGTCATAACGATATACTCGCTGAATGTAACTCCAGGCACCCATATTTACTGGTTCTTCCTGCACCCAATACGTTTTGGCATTGACATATTTACCCAATTTTAAGTGGATAGACTTAGTAGGGAATGGGTGCAATTGTTCTACACGAATAATTGCTACATCTTTGCGCTTATCGTCTTGTTGCTTTTTAAGCAAGTCGTAATAGATTTTACCAGTACACAACAATACTTTTTTCACCTTTTTAGCCTCTACATAGTCATCACCTATGACTTCATGAAACTGCCCATCGGTAAACTCAGCTACAGAGGACACTACTTTCTTGTCACGCAATAACGACTTAGGTGACATAATCACCAACGGCTTGCGGAATTCCCAAGCCAACTGACGTCGTAAAATATGGAAAAGGTTGGCAGGGGTAGTCAAGTTAGCCACAATAATGTTGTACTCTGCTGACATTTGCAAAAAACGCTCTAGTCGGGCACTTGAGTGTTCAGGTCCTTGCCCTTCATAACCGTGCGGCAACAACATAACCAAGCCATTCATTTTTTGCCATTTAGACTCCACAGCAGTAATGAACTGATCTATGATAATTTGTGCACCATTGGCAAAATCTCCAAATTGGGCTTCCCAAATGGTAAGAGCGTGAGGGTTTGCCATCGCATAGCCAAACTCAAAACCTAGTACGCCATATTCAGACAATAGTGAGTTGTAGATGCGCATTTTCTCTTGCCCTTCTTGAATATAATCAAGGCTATAGAAAGGTTCACTGGTATTGGCATCATGCAATACAGCGTGGCGGTGCGAAAAAGTACCTCGTTTTACGTCTTGTCCACTAAAGCGTACAATCTTACCTTCAGCAAGTATAGACCCATACGCCAGCAATTCGGCAGAAGCCCAATCAAGTATTTTACTGCCAAAGAACATGTCTTTGCGTTTTTCGAGCAATTTTTCTATCTGGCGAATAGGTTTGAAACCTTTTGGCAAAAAGGTCAATGCCTTCCCTATTTTATCCACCATATCAGCCGTGATTTTGGTATCGTATACCCTATCAAAGTCGGTAGGAGTAGACCAACGCAACTCTTCCCATTCTTTCTCTACAGGTTGTAATTTATATGCAACGGCTTTTTGCTTAACCATATTGAGCCTGTCCTGTAACATTTGCTTAAACTCCTGCTCCATTTCTTTGGCAATACTTGCGTCCAAGTCACCACTTTCTTTGAGACGACTCAAGTATAGTTCACGTGGATTGGGGTGCTTAGAGATCAGCTTGTACAACGCAGGCTGGGTAAATTTAGGTTCATCACTTTCGTTGTGCCCATGTTTACGGTAACACACCAAGTCGATGAAAATATCGCGGTTAAATTTCTCACGAAACTCAGCTGCCAACCTACAGCAAAATACTACTGCCTCAGGATCATCACCGTTTACGTGCAATACAGGTGAGTCAGTCATTTTTGCCACGTCGGTACAGTAAATACTAGAACGGGCATCTTCAAAATTGGTAGTAAAACCTACTTGGTTGTTGATTACAAAATGAATAGTTCCTCCGGTATGGTAGCCTTCCAGTTTCGACATTTGGGTAATTTCATATACCAAACCCTGTCCGGCAATCGCCGCATCTCCGTGAATCAAAACAGGCAATATTCGATCTACATTACCATCATACATACGGTCACACTTGGCACGTACGTATCCTTCTACCAAGGGATCTACCGCCTCAAGGTGTGAAGGGTTAGGAGCTAATTGTAAATTTACCCTGTGCCCTTCAGGAGTGTCTATTTCGGTAGCAAAACCCAAGTGATATTTTACATCACCATCTCCCATTGCTTCTTCGGGCATTTCGCCTTCAAACTCGTTGAAAACATCTTCATAGGTTTTACCCATAATGTTTACCAACACGTTGAGACGCCCCCGGTGTGCCATACCTATTACTACTTCTTTTACTCCTAGCTCTGCACTACGGTTAATCACCGCGTCTAAGGCTGGAATAGTGCTTTCGCCTCCTTCTATTGAGAAGCGTTTTTGTCCAATGTATTTGGTATGTAAAAAATTCTCAAAGGCTACTGCCTCATTGAGTTTAGATAAAATTCTTTTTTTGTAGTCAGACGAAGGATTGAAGTTGAGCGACTCGCTCTCAATTTTTTGTTTGAACCACTCCAGTACTTCTGGCTCACGAATATAGGCATACTCAAAACCAATGGTGCGCTCATAAATATGCTTAAGGGCGTCAGTGATTTCTTTCAAAGTAGCTGGGCGATCAAAAATAGTACGTCCTGCCTCAAAGGTAGTATTAAGGTCGGCATCGGTCAAACCAAAATCTTTGAGTTCGAGCCGAGCCCGACGGTCGCGGCGTGGTCTTACTGGGTTGGTTGTAGACAAAAGATGGGCACGCGAACGGTAAGCCGAGATCAACTCACGAACGCTGATTTCTTTCTCTATATCGGTTTTAGAAGCTTTACCTTTGGTTGTAGAAGCAGCCCCGTTTTGTCCGTTGGTGTTTTCACCTGGTTCTCCATATTGCTCTACCGAAAAGTCAAATCCTTTAAAGAAATATTGCCAGGTACTGTCAACCGATTCGGGGTCGTTTTTATATTGCTGGTACAGCTCTTCTACATAAGCCACATCAGCGTTTCCGATATAAGAAAATTTATCCATTTTGTGTGTTCAATTCAATATTAATAATCAATCTGACTGAGTATAGGTAATCTTGTTAACTATACCTTACCTAATTAAAACTCAATACTAATTTACACTTTTTAAATTAAAAAGCAGGAGAGGGTTTATTTTTTTTAAAAGTGTTGACTTCAGAGGCAATATTGGGGCACAAAAGTAGGCTAAATTGCCCTACCCAAAACGCTGAGGTAAGGCAATGAAGTAAGTATTTTTATAAAACTAAGGCAACACATCAGTCTTAAGCTTTTGCAACAATTTTAATTCGTTTATCAAATAGCTCATTTCTAACATACGCAACTCCAAATGACTAATCATTTTTTCGATATTATCAGGGCTTAAGCTTTGCCCAGTTTGGCTATAATGTTCTAATGGTGTGTCTGCCGATAATGAGAGATGCTCTAAACGAGCACGAATGCCTTGCTCAAACCAATCAAGCGAATAAGGGCTTTGGGCAACCTCAAAGAAATTAGTACCTTGCATACTGTTAAGTTTTTATATTTAGCAAAGCCTCTGGGGTAAGACGGTCAAATCTAACACCTCAGGGGCATCTTTGTTTTTCAAAGACGATCAAAGATAGTGAAAAATCGTTTATTTTAAAAATCTACGACTTTTGTTTTTTGTTATTCACACGGAAAATATTTTCAAAATCACTAAATTCATGCAAAAACCTATTCATACGGTTAACTGATACTTTCCTACCTTCTGCATAGAAATCGTACCTTACGTCTTTTAATCGCCTTTTTTGTTCAGAAGAAAGTTGAGGATACACGTTTTCAAGAAACCATTCAAAGGCGTCGTGGAGGGTTTTAAATTCAGGCATATTTGTTATTTTTAAGACAGTATTATATAATGGGTCTAAATTTAAGCAAAATGTGCTATTTTTAATTTTAATTATAAAGAAATGCAGCAACTAACCAAAAAAGAACGCCAACTTACCAGAAAGTATATTGCGAACAAAAGTAGTGATTTACCTTTTTATAAATGCTACGCCAGTGCTGACTGGTTTTCGGGGCATGAGCTGGTATCAGTATATGTAAGTAAGAAAATGCACAGCGGCAAAATTTGCTGTTGTGTTTACCTGATAGATAAGGGATGTTTGGGGCTGAAAAGCACCCTATATTTTATCAATATGGATGCTAACGAATATGAAGATTTTGTCGATGAAAATTTTATGAGAGAAGGGCGTGAATATGAACAAATTAATGAAGAAACGGCTCATAACCTTATTTTTGGGGGCATTGACCACGCAGCAAGTTGTGGTTTTGACCCTATGGATAAAGACTGGGCAATTACCCAAAGATTTTTGGACGAAGACTTGATTACAGATGGAATAGACGAAATAGAGTTTGGCAAAGACGGTAAGCCTATCTACTTGACAGGACCGTATGATGATATAAAGAAAAATCTTAGAGTTTTGACTAATAACTTAGGAGAAGACGGTTTTACTTATGTAGCTCCTCCTTTTTAATTGAGTTACAACAAAGTATTACCTCTGCCTTTGAGGCAAAACTTGCAACAATCCTTCACTGAATTTTAAAGCCAAAAGTTATCCACATTTTACCTCGTTTTTTTGTGGATAACTGGTGGATAACTTTTTTAGGACGTTTCAAAGGTTAGGCAACCGAGCCATACACAACTCAAATGTGCCTACAAGTCGTTTTTACAAAGCAACAAAAAACTCAAACCATCAAAAGTTAAGTTATATCACTAAAGTATAAAAACCGATTTGTTGGGTACGTTATCTAAGGGCTGATAAGGCTGAATGATGAGTTTATATTTATAGTCATCAGGGTTTACTTCACTATACTTTTTGTAAGGCAAATCAGGGGCATTTTTTTGAATCAGGCTAAAAAACTCACCCGTAAGTTTTGACGAAAATTCACCCGAAAAAATGTCTTGAAAAACCGCCTCATCAGACGTAAACAAACCATAGGCAGTCTCAAAACCACTATTAACAACTCCCCAAAAATTACACTCACACCAATCGTAATATGACTTAAACTTGATGTGTATACCTGTGTCCTTAAAGGGAATATGTAAACGTGCATCTACCAACGGATTATCCTCTGTATTAGCTTCTAACAATTCACCTGTTTCCTCCTCGGTAGCCATTGCTTTTACCTGCCCTTCTTCCTCAGGTTTTTCGTTCTCAGCATTTGCTTCCTCTTCATCCTGAGAAGCCAGCCATTGGTGTGGCAATACAAAAGACTTAAAAAAACGGGTGTGATTGCCCACTACCCAATCTTTGCCATAAGCATTTATTGGATAGCCCTCCAGGTGGTTGGCTTGCAAATCGGTCAAAAACTCATCAAAATATGCGTATTGCTCGACATTTACAATCAATACTTGCGCCTCTTGAAAAGATTCATCGTGGTATACCGTACTGATAAGGTCTTCGGCTGTGGTAGGGGTGTCGGCATCGATTATAATAAATACAGTACTATGCTCAGGCAGCACATAATCTATGTCAAACTTATTGGGCATTGGAGCTATGCTTGGCTCAGCTACTTTTTCGGTCGCCTCTTCTATATTGTTTACTATTTTGAGCAAACTATGGCACAAATTAGTTTTTATTTGCGAGTGGATTTCTTCACTCATTGACAAGTCGTCAATACGGTTGAGGTAGTCATTGTAATACCTCTGTTGGATACTCAAAACATTGTACATTTCTTGACGTTGTTCTTCGACAAACCCACTGAGTTTCTGAAGAGCATCACCAATGTTTTCGTTTTGAATCAACCCCTTTACTTCGTCTAAAATGATATTTTTCATAGTTCTGTTTAGATGGTGTGTGTGCAAATATTGTACAATAGGGAACGACTATGCCTCTCACCTCAAAACACCACCTCACAGCCTTGAATTTAGCCCTGTACCAGCAGCTAATCTATAGCCCTGGTACAAAACAAAACATTAAATCCCCTTTTGCTTTTTTCGATCCGCAAAATATCTACCTAAAGTGTCAACTCCGAGAGTATTTAACGTCATTTCTTTTGTTAACCCACCTTTTCGCCCTACACACACCCCATAATACACATGATCAATGGTGCCAACCTCGTGCGAATCAGGGTTGATGCTTAATTTTACACCTTTCTCTATAGCATAGTGTACCCACTGCCAGTCTATATCTAATCGCCAAGGGCTGGCGTTTATTTCGATGCTCACATTGTTTGCTGCACAAGCATCTATTACTTTTTTGTGGTTTACAGGGTAACCCTCGCGCCTTAATAACAAACGCCCGGTAGGGTGCCCCAACATAGTAGTATAAGGGTTTTCTATAGCCTTAATCAATCTTGCGGTGGCTTTTTCTTCTGCCATTTTCAATCCCGAATGAACAGAAGCAATGATAAAATCAAACTTGGCAAGAATATCATTATCATAATCAAGCCCACCATCGGCTATAATGTCCGACTCCATTCCTTTAAATATTTTGAAAGGCGCCAACTTTTCATTCAATGCATCTATTTCTTTAATCTGGTCAAGTACTCTGCCCACTGGCAAGCCATTGGCATAAAAAGCCGACTGAGAATGATCAGTAATGCCCAAATATTCATACCCGGCATTTTTTACCGCAAGCGCCATTTCTTCTAAAGTGTTTTTGCCATCGCTATAGGTAGAGTGGGCGTGTAGAATACCTTTCAAATCGCCCACTTCCAGCAATTGAGGAAGCTTACCTGCTTTGGCAAGCGCCAGCTCAAAATCACCTTCACGCATTTCAGGTACAACATAAGCAAGGTTGGCTTTCTGATAAATAGCTTCTTCGGTAGGGAGCTTATGCTCGCGGGCTATTTGGTATAATGTGGGCATTCCAGCTTCGGCATACTCCAAATGTGCCGGACTAGCTGAATGGATAAATACTTCTCCAACAAACTCATCAGCAGTACACCAACGAGCTTCGACCCTAAGTGGACTATTGGCGAATTTACCTCGCCACGCATACAAACCTGTATTTTTGAGGCTTTGCTCCAAAAACTCGCAGTTTGTCAGGACTGTAAATAACTCTTCTTGTGGCGTAGTAGCAATTACCTGTACCTGGTCTACCAGATTAAGCTTACGTCTGATTTGCCCTACTACTTCAAACTTACCCGAAAGCGATTTTTCCTGTAAATAATCCTTGAGTTGTTGTGCCAATGTCTCGGCTTGGGCATAATGCAAGCGCTGTGCATTGGCTTTGCGAAACAAAAGCGCATTTTTAATGTTTTCCTGGGTTTTTTGCCCAAAACCTTTGACCTGAGCAAGTTGGTCGGTTTCGCAAGCCAGCAACAAAGCTTCTATATCTTCAATACCTAACCCTTCCCAAATTACTTTTATTTTCTTGATTCCCAATCCGTCAATCTCCATCATATCTATCAACCCCTCAGGAGTTTTTGCCCGATACTCCTCCAACTGCTTGAAAGTTCCGGTTTGATTGATGTCATCTATTTTGGTGGCTATAGCCTTGCCTATTCCGTCTAACTCCTGTAGCTCTTTGAGCGACATGCCAGACAAAGGTTCAGTCAAAGCTTCCATGTTAAAAACTGCCGTGTGGTACGAACGTACTTTAAAGTTATTTTCGCCGTGTAGCTCTAACAGAGATGCGTGTAACTTAAGTAAATTAAAGATTTGTTGATTGGTCAAGACTTTAAGAGTTTTAGTTTTACTAAACAGTGTAGATTATAGCTAAACAAAATTACAGCATATTTATATT
The DNA here is from genome assembly GCF_000169175.1 of Microscilla marina ATCC 23134. Classification (NCBI taxonomy): domain Bacteria; kingdom Pseudomonadati; phylum Bacteroidota; class Cytophagia; order Cytophagales; family Microscillaceae; genus Microscilla; species Microscilla marina. Next base: position 172,036 of record NZ_AAWS01000006.1, on the reverse strand, counting down.
TAATTACAGTATTTGAGTCATAAAAAACAGGGAGTCAAAGAAGTTTGACTTTCAAAAAAAAAGCACCCTCAGCTGAGGGTGCTTTTTATATAACATTGATAGCAATTATTTTTTATTCAAAGGCATTGCTAAATCGACCCATATTGTTCTTCTGAACTTGGTCATATTTTTTATGCAATGCTTGAGCTTCTTTCCCTTTTTGACCTTGCAAAGCATTTACTAAAGAGTAAAGGTTGTACATGGCATAACGCAACGAGTTAGGGTTTCTTCGTCTCAAATTGTTATCATAAATATAGTTGAGTTTTTGCTCTACTCTGTGCCCTATTGTTCGTGCCATTTCAAGTGCTTCTTTTTCTAAACCTACTTTAAATAACTCATCAATAAAAGGCGTGAAGAACATACTATAAGGAATTGCCTCATCGGTAATGGCCTCTAAACAAAACTTAGCTGCTTTTTTGGCTTTATCCATTTTGCCCTCTTTGATCAACTGTTGCACCAGACGTCGGAAAGAAGAACGGGTAGTAGTAGGGAAGCGCCTTGCATTTTCATCATGGTACGCCTTGGGGTCGTCTAGTCCACGATAGAAAAATCCTTTAGTTTTACCATCGCCTATGCCACCTAGCTTTACAGGCAACATGTTTTCATACATCAGTTCAGCATTTACAAAGCCATCTTTTGCTCCAGGTACACGTACAGGCAACAAGCGATAAGCCAACCCTTCGAGCTGCATAAACTCTTTAAGGTTCAGTGAGTTATTCCCACTAATATTGCTGGTAAAATATATAGGTCGTTTCCAGTCATTTTTGGCATTGGTAGCAATAATATCCAACATCAACAAATGGTGTTTGTAAATGTATTGTTTGCCCATATTCCAAATCATTACAGATGGAATTTTATCGTGTAAATCTTTAGGAACAAAATCTTTTTGCTTGACAATAGCTGCCTTGTTTTGATTAATAGCCAATAGTTTAGAAGGGTATGTATAAATACCATCGTTCCCCCTTGACTGATACAATCGTTTATCTTGTTTGTTCAACAAGCCAATGTAGCTATTTAGGTTTAAGCCTTGCTTTAACATACCGTTTGCTACTCGCTCGTTGAATCGGCTTCCCTGATTTGCCGCCCAATAAGTAAGGTAGTCGTTAGTACCAGTCTGGTAATTTTCAGGCTTCAATGTGATAGGCAAAGCCTCCGATTCGTAAGTTTTACGAGTCATTTGGCGGGCATACCAGGCAGTACCCAATAAACTTAGGTTACACACCCTTACATCGGTACGGAAGCCTTCTACTTCTTGTATATACCACAACGGAAATGTATCATTGTCGCCTTCAGTAAATAGAATAGCATTGGGGGCACACGAATTCAAAAGGTTTTTGGCAGACTCAATAGATTGATATTGACGCGACCTATCGTGATCATCCCAACCTTGCTGAGCCATGATCACAGGGGCAACTAATGAGATGGCTGTTGCCAATACTGGTGCGGCCAATCCTTTTTTGAGCACCCCTTGCAAGACTTCTGCCATGAACATGACCCCAAAGCCTATCCAAATGGCAAACACATAAAAGGAACCTACATATATATAATCGCGCTCGCGAGGCTCTACTGGGGGCGAATTGAGGTAAAGTACTAAGCCTATTCCGGTAAGGAAAAATAACATTCCAGTAACTAGCCCTACCCTTTGGTTACGCATGAGCATAAATAACACCCCCAATAATCCCAATATAAGTGGTATGCCATAAAACTTATTATGTGCTTTGTTTTTAGCAATACCTTCGGGCAAATTACTACGACTGGTAAAGGTAGCTACGCCAGCATCTTGAATGTCACTCTCTCTTCCGATAAAGTTCCAGCCAAAGTATCGCCAATACATATGCCCCAACTGATAAGAAAACATAAACTTTAAGTTATGTATAGTTCTGGGTTTCTGCCCTTTAGCTAACCCAGTACGTTCACGGTACAAGTCGGGGTGATTGGACTGTTTACTGTACATGCGAGGAAACCACATCGTATTGTCATAAGTATTTTTAATTTTATAATCATAAATCTCATAACGCTTACTTTTGTCATCCTTGCGGTATTTTGCCTCTCCTCTATCTTGCTTAGTAATCTGAGACATAAAAGTACGCCCATGTACTAAAGGGCGATCACCGTATTGTTCACGTTTCAAATAAGATACATAACGTACAATATCGCTAGGGTCGTTTTCATTGATAGGAGGGTTATAATTGGCTCTAATCAATACAATGCCGTAAGATGCATACCCAAACAAAACAAATGTAAGGCACAACATGGCAGTGTTTGCCAACACTTTTTCTCTTTTCTGTGTATAGTACACTCCGAAGGTAACACCCCCCAATAGGACTACCATAAAAAACAAAATACCTGATCCAAAAGGCAAACCAAAACTATTAACAAAGGTGATTTCAAGGTTACCAGCCAAGGTAGGTAAACCAGGGATAATGCCGTACATGATCAATATAATCAAACCACCACCTACAGCCAATGCTGCCACAATACCCAGTAGGTTGTATGTATTGTAACGTTTATAATAATATACCAAACCCAAGGCTGGAATTGCCACCAGGTTCAACAAGTGCACCCCAATAGACAAGCCCATCATATAGGCAATTAAAATCAACCAACGGTTAGAACTACGAGGATCGTCTATGCGCTCCCAACGAAGCATGGCCCAAAAAACAAAGGCAGTAAAAAACGATGACATCGCATATACTTCGGCTTCTACTGCCGAAAACCAAAACGAATCGGAAAAAGTGTATACCAGTGCTCCTATGACACCTCCTCCCATTAACATAATAATTTGGCTGGGAGATAAATCTTGCTCGTTTTTAACTGGTAAAAGCTTAAGCCCTAGCATAGTAATAGACCAGAACAAAAACAGGATAGAAAAGCTACTTGCTAAAGCTGAGATGGTATTGATCCAAAATGCTACCTGTGTTACATCACCCAGAGCCAAGAAAGAAAACATGCGCCCAAGCAACAAAAAGAAAGGAGCTCCTGCCGGGTGAGGAACTTGTAATTTATATGAACAGGCAATAAATTCGCCGCAATCCCAATAACTGGCTGTTCGCTGAACAGTCAGCATATAAACTATGGTAGCAATGGCAAAAATAGCCCAACCTACCATATTGTTAATTTTCTTAAACTCAAACATAAGTCTTTGGTTTCTACTATCAATGATAAATTACTCTACATGCATTCTCCAACATGTAGGATAGAATATGCTGCGAAAATAGAAAATTTTAGGCGATAAGTTCAAAACTCACTCTAGTTGTTTTGATTTAGGCCTCAAAACTCCCCTCTAAGCACCTGCAAAGTGGGTAAACTTGGGTAATTTTTCTATCAAATATTTACAATATAAAACTTCCTGTTTTACCACTACTCCGGGTTGGTTGCTGCCTTATGCTTTTTAGTAGATAAACAACAAATAGTGTGGGCATTATTCAAAAAGGTGAAATTTTTGTGTAAATTCATTCAACTGTAAAGCAGGGTTGATTATATAAATATAACTGCTTAAAAACCAGATACCGAACAATCAAAAGACGAAACAATATGTCAGACTCAAACCGCGAGCGCGACTTGGTGCTCACCCCTAATGAATTTGCTTTTATTTCTGACCAAACCAAAGGGAATATCAACGTATATGTTGGTCCCTACAAAACTAGTTTGGCGAATACTGATAAACCTGTCATATTTGACCCACACAGTAAAAAATTTGACCGCTGTACATTAGACAAATCATTGCAAACTTTTACAACTGCACCAGAAGGTTGGTATGTGGTAATGAAAAACCCACCTCAAGATGAAACCCAGCCCAAAAATGGTACAGTAAGTAATTTGGTTGCATTAAATGTAGGGCGTAAAGTAAACATTCCTGGTCCTATCAATTTTGCGCTTTGGCCAGGACAAATGGTAAAGGTACTGAGAGGGCACAACCTCAGGTCTAATCAGTACTTGGCTGTAAGGGTATACGACGAAGATGAAGCTCATAAAAACTGGGCAAAAGCCGTAATAAAAACCAAAAGCTCGGCAGAGCACCCCAAAGACGAAGAAGAAAATAATGATGGAAGCGAAACTGCTGAGGTAACCAATATTGAAGATATGCCCGATTTGACGATGGGCAAAATGCTTATTATTAAAGGAGACTCTGTTTCTTTTTATATTCCTCCTACTGGCATAGAAGTAGTGCGTGATGTCAATGGCAACTACGTAAGAGAAGCAGTTACATTAGAACGGTTAGAGTATTGCATTTTGTTGGATGAAGATGGCAACAAACGTTATATTCAAGGGCCTGCCGTGGTTTTTCCTCAACCCACCGAGGAGTTTGTCTATCGAAATGGGTCGCGTAAGTTTAAAGCCATAGAGTTGAATGAAATGAGCGGCTTGTATATCAAGGTAATTGCTCCTTATGAAGAAAACGGGCAGACTTACAAAGAAGGGGAGGAATTATTTGTAACTGGTAAAGAGCAGATGATTTATTACCCACGTCCCGAACACGCCATTATCAAATATGGTAATAAGGAACGGCATTATGCTATAGCCATTCCAGCGGGTGAAGGACGCTACTATTTGAATCGTAAAACCGGAAAGGTATCGCTTAAAAAAGGACCTGCCATGTTTTTGCCTGACCCTCGTGAAGCTGTTTTTGTAAAAAGAGTAATTGATCCTAAAAAAGTAAAGTTGTGGTTTCCGGGCAACAGTGAGGCACTGGAGTATAATAAACAACTAAAGGGAGAACTTGACAGGCGAAAGTCATCGGAAGGTTACCTTGAAGCATCAACTGAACCATTGGCGGCAGTAGAAGCCGAAGAGCTTGATGACGAAATTGCTGAAAAACCCCGCCGCAACAAAAAGGAAAAAGTATCGAAAGAAATGGCTGGAGATGAATTTACCCGTGACCAAACTTTTACCCCACCTCGCACCATTACTTTAGACACAAAGTATGATGGGGCGGTAACCATTAATTTATGGACGGGTTATGCTATTTTGGTAGTGAGTAAAACCGGGCAACGCAAAGTAATCGTAGGTCCTCAAACTTATTTACTGGAATATGATGAAAGCCTGGAAGCCATCACACTTTCTACAGGCACTCCTAAAACTACAGAAAACACTATAGACACCGTATATTTGCGTGCCTTGCACAACAAAATATCTGATATAGTAAAGGCTGAATCTTCTGACTTTACTCAAGTAAGCATTACTTTATCTTATAGAGTAAACTTTACCGGAGATTCTGAAAAATGGTTTAATGTGCAAAACTACGTCAAGTTCTTGACCGACCATATGCGTTCATTCATTCGCAATTTGGTGAAAAAACATACAATTATGGATTTTTACGGCAATGGCATTGATATCTTACGCAATGGAGTATTGGGTGCCTCAAGCAAGACCAATAAACGTCCGGGCAGGTTGTTTGAAGAAAACAACGTACATATATACGACCTTGAAGTACTTGACATTCGCCTAAGCGATATTAGCATTGAAAATTTACTAATTTCTGCCCAGCAAGAAGTAGTCAAACAAACTTTGCGCATAGACGCTGAAAAGCGAAAACTAGAATTTACCCAAAAAAGTGAAGATATTAATCAAAAAATTTCAGCTACTAAATCTGTCACTGTGCAGAAACAATTTGAACTAGAGAAAAAAGAAGCTGAAAAAGAATTGGAACTGATATTGAGCCGCATCAATACTGAAATTCAGACGAAAAGACGTAACCTGGAAGCCAACCTAGAAGAGCAAAGTCTACTGACTCAAATAAATGATGCAGAACTGGAACGAAAGCAAAAAGAAGAAGATTTATTGCTGGATATTGCCCAGAAAGAACTAGAGCAAGAGTTGGAGCTTTTGCGTGCTGATGTGGAGGCAGTGGTACAAAAGGCTGAAGCGGTATCGCCTAAACTCATTGCAGCGTTACAATCTTTTGCTGACAAAGCCTTGGCCGAAAAAGTAGCCAAGTCGATGTCTCCACTTGCCATATTGGGAGGTAAAAGCGTAGCCCATGTATTTAGCAATATGCTTAAGGGTACCAAGCTTGCCCACGTACTCGAAAACGAGGCTGACAATGAGATTGATGACATAGAAGAAGGTGAGTATTAGTGCATAGTTATTTACATATTATTTAGCGACTTTTGCCCTCTGACTTCCTCGTAAAAAAGTTAGATAGCTATGGCTATCCGCCATTTTAACGACTCGTCAGAAAACAAAACCGAGCTTTTCGCGAGCTCAACGTAGTTAATTCATCCAAATTAATAGGCAACTTATTTAATCCCCAAAGCACTAGACCAACTACTACCAAACAAAAAAATCAATGACTTTGGGAGTCATTGATTTTTTTGTTTTTTTCACCCTTTCTCCTCACTTATAAAGAAACAGGCTAAATAATTCACCTTGCATAAAACTTTCTTTTATGTGTATCAGTTAGAATAATAGTTTTACTATTAAAATAAAAACCTTTACTTTGAACTTTGATAGTAGTTTCACATCAAACCATAATTAAATAATGGGTGTTAGAGCGACCATTAAAATAAATGTCAATGATAATATCTACCTGAGAGACCCAGAACAAACTCAGTTAGGAAAAAAAATCATAAGCAAAAGCATCGACCTAATCGATGAACTTGGCTTCGAGGACTTTACATTCAAGAAATTAGCCAACCAAATCAGTTCTACTGAAGCTTCTATTTACCGCTATTTTGAAAACAAACATAACTTGCTGGTGTATTTACTGGTATGGTACTGGAGCTGGCTAGAGTACCAGATAGACTACCAAACCAACAATATAGAAGATACAGAAAAGCAACTTAAAATAGCCATTAGAATCATAGCTGAATCATTAAGCTCGCACAGTGAGTCTCACTTTCCTCATATCAATGAGGCTGCTTTGCACCGCATAGTAGTGTCTGAATCATCTAAAACTTATTATACCAAAAGTGTAGACGACGAAAATAAGTTTGGTTTTTTTCATAGTTACAAATCGCTTTGTAAAAAAGTAGCCAATATGATCAAAGCGTATAACAGCGACTACCCTTATGCCCATGCACTTACCAGTACAATGCTGGAATCGGCTCATCAACAAATCTTTTTTTCGCAACATTTACCTTCTCTTACTGAACTTAAATGCGCTGACTCAGAAACTTCTGAAATTATTCACTACCTAGATCAGCTTATTTTCAGACAAATTCAAAAATAAGTAGTAGCGATTTCGACACAAAACACGAATTATCAATAAGTTTGCACCGCTAAGTCTATTAGTTGATAAATTTTCCTGTTGATGATGACTCGTGTTATATACCTATATATAGTATACCTTGGTATGGTGGTTTGGATGCTCCTTAGTGTGAGTGGTTGTGCCAATATTATGGCACCCACTGGTGGTGCCAAAGATAGCTTGCCTCCTACCATGGATACGGCTCGTTCGTACCCTAAGCTTGAACAACTCAATTATAAGGACGACAAAATAGAATTATATTTTAATGAGTGGATCAAAGCACCCAAGCTAAAGCAAGAATTAATCATTACCCCAAGAGTCAAAGATTATACATTTAAAATAAGCAAGAAAAGGCTACGCATTACCTTTTTACAACCCTTGGACAGCAATACTACCTACAACCTTGATTTCCGGGAAAGTATTCAAGACATTACCGAAGGCAACCCTACACCAGTAAGGCTGGCTTTTAGTACTGGTAGTCAATTGGACACAATGGAAATAAAAGGAAAAGTAATGATTCCGTTAACAAATAAAGCAGCTAAAAAAACCATTGTAGCATTATATAAAGTAGATGATACGCTTAAAGTAGACAAAGATGAACCATACTACCTTACCCAAACCAATGATGCTGGCATTTACCACTTCAAAAATATAAAAGCCAATCGCTATAGATTATATGCTATTCAGGATGCCAACAATAACAAGTATTATAATAAAAATGAATTGATTGGGTTTGCCCCCGAAATAGTTGACCTCACTCAAGGAAGTCAAGATTCACTTAACTTAAACCTGGTACAAGAAGATTATGATGCCCCTCGTATGATTGGCAAATTGCGTCAAAAACACTATTTTGAAATAAAATTTAACGAAGGAGTTCAAACACTCAAAGTAGATTCGGGACAAACCAACCTGCGCCAAAAAGTATTGTATAACCTGACTGATCGTGGCAAGAAGTTGACCTTCTACAATATGCAAGGCTTAGACTCCTTGCGGCTTCGTATCATAGCTCAAGACTCTGCCCAAAATAGATTGAGTGAAGAGGTAAATCTTCGTTTCAACAATAAGCCTGTCAAAGAAAAAGACAAAGCGACCTTTAAAATAGACATTCAACCTAAAAATACACTAGGCATTGTAGGAAACAAACTAGACCTTACTGTTAAATTTAGCAAACCTATAGTACAGTTTGCAGCCGAAAAGCTCAAGTACCTGGTAGATGCCGATACGGTAAACCTAAAGCCATTGATAGACAGTAGTGCCAAGTTTGAATGGAACCAGTTTAAAACCCAATTAAACATCACCCGCCCGGTTTCTTTTAAAAACGTTATAAAACTAGTAGCTGACAGTGCTGCATTTGTAAGTGCAGTAAACGACTCAAGCCAAATGATCAAAACTACGCTCAACCGACTAGACCCTACCAAAATAGGCCTAGTAAATATTGCTATAGAAACCCAAAGCCCCCATTTTATCATACAACTACTCAACCAAGAGTTTCAGATAATCAAAGAACGTAAAAGTGGCGAAGTGACAGGCAATAGTTTTAAATTTGATAACCTGGCTCCAGGCAGTTACAGCATCAGAATTATCATTGATGAAAACAATAATGGTAAGTGGGATTTCTCAAACTATAAGGAAAACAAGCCTGCCGAAAACATTACATTTTACCCTAGTTCTATTCAACTAAGAGCCAACTGGGAACAAAATATTATCCTTAAATTCTAAACTTAAAGCTATATAAACCACTTACAAGTGAGCTTTATCACTTGATAAAACAAGTTTATCGAACGTCATGGTGAGCGCTAAAAAATGATTTTGCCCAAATTTTATATTGATTTGTGGATAACCTCTGCTACTTACTTTTCTTCGAAAACAACTCCTCATTAGCCATTTAATAGATTAAACATATTGCTACACCTAAATAATTAAATGGCTTTCTACACCAATTGACAGCAAATACTTATCGAAAACCAAGCGATATTATCGAATGTAATGCTATTTATGTCAACAGACTCGACTATAAATGTGGATAACTTTGTGGATAAACCATTAATTTATCCACAAATGTTAAAAATCAACGTAGATAACTCTAGTTTCAAGTCATAGATCCCCCCACTACTTATCCACATTATCCACAAAACCTGTGGATAACCCTAAAAATTGTGTGGATAAGTGCCTGATTTGTCCACATATTTAGGTGGATAACTTTAACTCCAATGTTGAAAAACTATAGGGGTGTGTAAAACCCTTTGTTTATCCACAATTTATCCACATGTTTATCCACCAAAAAATAGGGGTTATCAACATCGATTCTCGATCATGATTTTAGCAAAACAAATTGAAACAATGTGGATAAGTATGTGGACAAATCGAATAAGGTGGGTATAACTCCTCGAAATAAAAGTGAACCTCGACAATGTATATTTAGCAATATTGGCAGGAAAATATTCTCAAGTGAAAAACAAAAGTTATCCACAGCATGATAATAATAATAATACTTAAGTAATTAAATAATTTATTGTTCTTTATTTAAAAGAGGTTAGAAGCTTTTCGCTTGAAAGCAGAATTTTTTAAAAGATAAAAAAATCTTATCGATAGGAATTGCCGTTAATACTGTTACTTTCGAAATGTGTTTTCGAAAGATGTTATTTTTATTGTAGTATATTTTAATGTATGAACATGAATATTAGCCATGAAATAAAAAAAGATAAAAAAATGAATCAGACCATTACCCGATTTTTTTTGATGTTAGGGATCATAATATTTGCAAATTTGATTATGCCACCGCAAGCAGTGGCACAAAATAAAAACCTACAATTGGCAGATGAGTACTTTCAGAAGAAGGAGTATGAAAAAGCCAATAGTTTATATGAAAAACTTTCACTGCGTACCACCTACCTACAACAAGTCTATACTAACTACCTGGCGTCGTTGCTGGCTCAAAAACAATTTAAAGATGCCGAAAAATTGATTAAGCGACGCATGCGAATTGAGCCTGAAAATCCTACTTTGCCTATTGACTATGGCTTTGTACTCGAACGACAAGGCAAGATAGGGCGGGCTGACAAGCAGTTCGAGCGGGTGGTGAATGATGTACGTAAGAAACCTGATCACGTGGTGTCAGCGGCCGCTGAGCACTTTGTATTGCTTGATAAAGCTACCTGGGCAGAGAAGATATATTTGAATGCCCGCCGAGGCATTGCCAACAAGTACCTGTTTGCTCAAGAACTGGCCAATGTGTATGCTACTTTGGGCAAGTTTGAACCAATGATTGATGAATATATCAATGTCGCATTGGACGATCGCAAAAACCTGGAATCTGTCAAAGGAGCCTTGCAAGATCGCCTGACAACTCAAAAAGACTTAGAGAAGTTTGAAAAAATATTGCTTACAAAGCTACAGAAGCAGCCTGGTGAGATTATCTATAACGAGTTTCTACTCTGGATCTATTTACAACAAAAGTTGTTTTACAGAGCCTTTATTCAAGCCAAAGCACTTGACCGACGTTATCGACAGGAAGGGAGCGAATTGTTGAACATTGGAATGATTGCTATGCGCAATGAGGACTACAAAAATGCCAAGCGAATGTTTGCCTATGTGGTCAAGAAGTATCCGAAAGGTAGCAATTATTCAGTGGCTCGCCATTACTTAATCAAAGCCAAAGAAGCAGTAGTAAAGAACACTTACCCCGTAGCTAGAACTGATATTGAGTCATTAATTGGTGACTATAGCCAGCTATTGAAAGACCTGGGGCGCAACTTTCGTACGTTGAACGCCATGAGAAGCATTGCGTTATTACAGGCTTTTTATCTTGATAAGAAAGACACTGCAGTGGTTACTTTAAAAGATGCTATCAAACTGAGCGGGTACAATCAACGCTTTATAGCCCAATGCCGCCTCGACCTGGGCGATATTTATATTTTGAAGGGAGAACCCTGGGAAGCTACTTTGCTTTACTCACAGGTGGAGAAAACGCGAAAGAGAAGGCCTTTAGGGTATGAGGCAAAGCTACGCAATGGGAAACTTTCTTATTTTAAGGGCGATTTTGAGTTGGCACAGGGGCATTTAGATATTTTGAAAGAAGCCACTACCCGTGAAATTGCCAACGACGCAATGAATTTGAGTTTATTGATCAGGGATAACACTGCATTGGATATGGACACTACCAACTCGGCAATGAAAGCCTACGCTGGAGTAGAGCTGTTGATGTTTCAGCATAAAGATAAAGAAGCTTTGGATAAGCTGGTTGAGATGGAAAAAAAGTACAAAGACCACAGTTTGAAAGATGAAATTTTATGGAGCAAATCTAAGTTACTGCTTAAAATGGCTAAATTTCAAGAAACCATCGAAGTGCTTGAACAAATTGTAAAACAGCATGGGCAAGATATATTGGCTGATGATGCCCATTTTACCATAGGAAAAATCTACGAAGAATACCTTAAAAACCCTGAGAAAGCCAAGGAATATTACCGAAACCACTTAACGAAATTTCCTGGGAGTATTTATGTGGTAGAAGCCCGTAAGCGATTTCGTATTATCAGAGGGGATTTTAAGTCATTGGAAAATTAGATTAAACGGAGAAACTCGCAGGTGTTTATAACGTATTTTTTAGATAGATAGTAAATAGTAACAAAAGGGTAAAGTGTGATTTATTTTGCCCTCTATTTTTAATATAGTAAACCAATAAATTATCAGTTAATGATAGAATTAGAGTACAAAAGCGATTTTTTGGAAATTTCTTATGATTCGGAAAATTCTTGGGTAATAAGTAAGTGGACAGCCAATACCAGTTACCTCACTGTCGACCAATACAAACGCGAAATACATGCACTGGTGAAGGCTTTCGCTAATCACCAACCTCTTACTGGCAACTTGTCATTGGCTCAGGATTTTAACTTTATAGTTGCCCCTGAACTGCAAGATTGGGTAATGCTACAGTTTGAAGGTTATTTTCCTGCCAAATCGGCAACAATAGTAGCGGCAGAGTTTGTGTCGCAGTTGAGTATTGAACAAACACTTCAGAGCTTAGATGGAGCAGTTTGTTATTTTGACAATGAACCAGAGGCTAGGGAATGGTTGCTTGGTAAAGAAAAAGCAAGCTAAATTTAAAGGCTATACATTAGATTATGGCAGTGCTTACTGCGATGGTTGGTACAGGGAAAGTGAAAGATGTATGAATTAGAAATCTATAAGCATTTTTCTATATGATTTGGAAGGGGGATTGGAAGTTTAGATTGAAAAGAAACTGGCATGTGTTTATAACGTATTATTTGATAGAGGATAAAATATACCTTATTTTATTCTATGTTTTTATGTAATCAACAAATAAATTACTAGGCAATGGTAGAATTAGAGTACAAAAGTGAATTTCTCGAAGTTTCTTATGATTCGGAAAACTCTTGGGTAATCAGTAGATGGAAACCCAATACCCTTCACCTTACAATTGACCAATACAAAGAGGAAATATTGGCGGTACGTCAGGTTTTTATTAATCATTATCCTTTTGCTTGCAATTTGTCGCTGAATCAAGATTTTCACTTTGTGATTGATCCTGCAACGCAGGAATGGATGGCACAACAACTTAATGATTATCTGCCCCCTAAATCGGCAGTGGTAGTAGCAGCCGAGTTTGTAGCACAACTGAGTATTGAACAAACAGTACAAGATATGGAGACCGCAGTGAAATACTTTGACAATGAACCAGAGGCTAGGGAATGGTTGCTTGGTAAAGAAAAAGCAAGCTAAATTTAAAGGCATACATTAGATTATGGCAGTGCTTACTGCGATGGTTGGTACAGGGAAAGTGAAAGATGTATGAATTAGAAACCTATAAGCATTTTTCTATATGATTTGGAAAGGGGATTTTAAGCCATTGGAAAAGAAATTGGCATGTGCTTATAACGTATTATTTGATAGCGGATAGAATACGCCTTATTTTATTCTCTATTTTTATATAATCAACAAATAAATTATCAGGTAATGATAGAATTAGAGTGCAAAAGTGAATTTCTCGAAGTTTCTTATGATTCGGAAAACTCTTGGGTGATCAGTAAGTGGACACCCAATACCCTTCACCTTACAATTGACCAATACAAAGAGGAAATATTGGCGGTACGTCAGGTTTTTATTAATCATTATCCTTTTGCTTGCAATTTGTCGCTGAATCAAGATTTTTACTTTGTGATTGATCCTGCAACGCAGGAATGGACGGCACAACAACTTAATGATTATCTGCCCCCTAAATCGGCAGTGGTAGTAGCAGCCGAGTTTGTAGCACAACTGAGTATTGAACAAACAGTACAAGATATGGAGACCGCAGTGAAATACTTTGACAATGAACCTGAAGCCAGGGAGTGGTTGATTGGTAAAGAAAAAGTAAGCTAAATAACTTAAAGGCTACACATTAAACTGTGGCAGTGCTTACGCTAGTGGTTTGTGTAGGGAAAATGAAAGATGTATGAATTAGAAACTTGTAAGCATTTTTCTATATCATCGCAAGGGGAATTTTAAGCCATTGGAAAAGAAACTGGCTGGTGCTTATAACGTATTATTTGATAGAGGATAAAATACGCCTTATTTTATTCTCTATTTTTATATAATCAACAAATAAATTATCAGGCAATGGTAGAATTAGAGTACAAAAGTGAATTTCTAGAGATTTCTTATGATTCGGAAAATTCTTGGGTGATAACCAGGTGGACACCCAATACCCTTCACCTTACAATTGACCAATACAAACAGGAAGTAATGGCGTTTCGTCAGGCTTTTGTTGACCATCATCCCTTTGCTGGTAGTTTATTGTTGGCTCAAGATTTTTACTTTGTAATTGATCCTGCAACACAGCAGTGGGTGGTACAACAGTTTACTGGTTACATGCCCCCGAAATCCGCAGTGGTAGTAGCAGCAGAGTTTGTATCGCAACTGAGTATTGAGCAAACAGCGCAAGATCTGGAGGCCGCAGTGAAATACTTTGCCAGTCAATCTGAAGCCAAGGATTGGTTGCTTGGTAAAGCAAAAAAAGTGAGCTAAACTTAAAGGCTATACATTAAACTGTGGTAGTACTTATCCTAATGGTTTATGTAGGGAAAATGAAAGATGTATGAATTAGAAATCTATAAACATTTTCTATATCCTCGCAAGGGGAATTTTAAGCCAATGGAAAAGAAACTGGCTGCTACTTATAACGTATTATTTGATAAAGAATGAAATATACCCTATTTTATTCTTTATTTTTATATAATTAACCAATAAATAATCAGGCAATGGTAGAATTAGAGTACAAAAGTGAATTTCTCGAAGTTTCTTATGATTCAGAAAATTCTTGGGTGATAAGTAGGTGGACACCCAATACCCGTCACCTTACAATTGACCGATACAAGCCAGAAGTAGTGGCATTACGTCAGATTTTTGTTGACCATCATTCCTTTGCTGGTAGTTTGTCATTAACCCAGGATTTTCACTTTGTGATTGATCCCATCCTGCAGCAGTGGGTGGTACAACAGTTTACTGATTATATGCCCCCTAAATCTGCAGTGGTAGTAGCAGCAGAGTTTGTATCACAACTGAGTATTGAGCAAACAGTGCAAGATTTGGACACCGCAGTGAAATACTTTGCCAGTCAATCTGAAGCCGAGGATTGGTTGCTTGGCAAAGCAAGCTAAACTTGAAGACTGCACATTAAATTGTGGTAACTGCTTACCCCAGTGGTTTTGTGGGTAGGGTAAAAGGATAGTGAACTGGTACTCTTTTTCGTGTCATCAGAAGGGAATTTTAAGTCATTAGAAAATTAGATTGAAAGGGTACTTCCATACGTTTACAACGTATTATTTGATAATTAACAACTTGTAGAGGGTAAAGTGTGACTTGTTTTACGCTCTATTTTTATATAATCAATAAATCATCAGGCAATGATAGAATTAGAGTACAAAAGTGAATTTATTGAGATTTCTTATGACTCGGAAAACTCTTTGGTGGTAACTAGGTGGACACCCAATACCCGTCATCTTACAATTGACCAATACAAACAGGAAATATTGGCGGCACGTGAGGTTTTTATGAACCATTATCCTTTTGCTTGTAATTTGTCCCTGACTCAAGATTTTCACTTTGTGATTGATCCTGCAACGCAGGAATGGACAGCACAACAGTTTAATGATTATTTGCCCCCTAAATCTGCAATGGTAGTAGCAGCCGAGTTTGTATCACAACTGAGTATTGAGCAAACATTACAAAATATGGATGTGATGGTTCGCTACTTTGACAATGAACCAGAAGCCAGGGATTGGTTGATTGGTAAAGTAAAATAAACTTTAAGTCATTGGAAAATTAGATTGAAAGGGCACTTACATACGCTTATAACGTATTATTTGATAAGTAATAACTTGTAGAGGGTAAAGTGTGATTTATTTTGCTCTCTATTTTATATAATTAAACAAATAAATTATCAGGCAATGATAGAATTAGAGTACAAAAGTGATTTTCTAGAAGTTTCTTATGATTCGGCAAACTCTTGGGTGGTGAACAAGTGGACAGACAACACTCGTTACCTTACTATTGACCAATACAAACAGGAAACATTGGCATTACTTAAGGTTTTTGTGGATCACCAACCTCTTGCAGGCATTTTGTCATTAACCCAAGACTTTCATTTTGTGGTTGATCCTGAAATGCAGGAATGGATAACAAAAATTTTTGAAGGGTACCTTCCCTCTAAATCAGCAATAGTAGTAGGATCAGAGTTTGTATCACAATTGAGCATTGAGCAAACTGTGCAAGATCTGGATGTAATAGTTCGTTATTTTGACAATGAGTCAGAAGCTAAGGAATGGTTGCTTGATAAAACAAAAATGAGCTAAACTCAAAGATTGAACTGTAGTAGCACTCACCTTGGTGGTTTTTGTGGGGAAAAGGAAAACAGGAGCCTATAAGCACTTTCTATATCATCAGAAGGGGAGTTTTAAGCCATTGGAAATTTAGATTCAAAGGAAACTGACAGGTGTTTATAACGTATTATTTGATAAATAATAACTTATAGAGTGTAGGGTATGTCTTATTTTGCTCTCTATTTTTATATAATAAACCAATAAATTATCAGGCAATGATAGAATTAGAGTATAAAAGCGAATTTCTCGAAGTTTCTTATGATTCAGAAAATTCTTGGGTGATAAGTAAATGGACACCTAATACCCGCTATCTTACCATTGATCAATACAAACAGGAAGTGTTGGTGGTATGTCAGGCTTTTATTGACCATAAGCCCGTTTTTGGTAGTTTGGCATTGACTCAAGATTTTTACTTTATACTTGATCCTGAAACGCAGGAATGGTTAACTCAGCAATTTGAAGGATACCAGCCTTCTAAATCTGCAGTGGTAGTAGCACAAGAGTTTGTGTCACAACTGAGTATTGAGCAAACAGTGCAAAGCATGGATATAATAGTTAATTATTTCTCAAACGAGCAAGAAGCTAGAGAATGGCTCATGAACCAAACAAAAGTGAGTGAGAATTAACAACCGTACGGTTACCTGTAGCTTGCTTTTGAGGTTTGTGTGGAAGGATTACGAACCAGAAAAGAGAATAAATACAGTAGCTTTAATATACAAGCTCACTGACCTTTCACAACAATTATTTTTGGTTACTTTTTACTTGAATAGAATCCAGCACCTTGTGCTTGTATTTGATGAAGTAACAGTCCAAAACTACACAAATCATTGATTTTTATAGCAGTATTGGATATGAGCTCGTCTGACTTTTTTGAACGATTTGCAACTCATTATTAAAAGACGAGATGAGTTCTATGTTTAAAGCGAGGTTGAAAGAAAGCTAACAGGCATTTATAACATATTATTTAATAAGTAATAATTTATAGCAGGGTAAAGTATGCCTTATTTTACTCTCTATTTTTATATAGTAAACCAATAAATTATCAGGCAATGGTAGAATTAGAGTATAAAAGTGACTTTCTGGAAGTTTCTTATGATTCGGAAAACTCTTGGATAATAAGTAAGTGGACTTCCAGTACCCAGCACCTTACGGTTGATCAATATAGACCTGAAATACTGGCACTGGCGAAAGTTTTTCGTGATCATCACCCTTTTGTTGGTAGTTTGTCGTTGACTCAAGATTTTAACTTTATAGTTGATCCTGAGCTGCAAGACTGGGTAACGCAACAGTTTAATGATTATCTGCCCCCTAAATCAGCAATGGTAGTAGCAGCAGAGTTTATATCACAACTGAGTATTGAGCAGACAGTGCAAAACATGGAGACCGCATTGAAATACTTTGACAATGAGCCAGAAGCTAGGGAGTGGTTGCTTGGTAAAGAAACAAAAGTGAGTAAGTCTTAAAAATGTATCCTTCATTGTAATAACTTATCTCTGTGGTTTGTGTGAGTAGAATGAAAGGATTATGAACTGGAAAATATCCCTAAAATCAATGAAAAGCATCACTGCATAGAGAGCATAAGCGCATTATACAGGCAAGTTTCAACATAGAAAATATATTCTTGTAGGATAACAAGAGTGTATTTTCTGTTTTTTTTGTATGCGTTTTCCTGGGCTTGGATAAATGTTTTGGGGAGCTACAGAGTGTATTTTATGGCGGACTAGTGGGTGTATCTTTTGATTTGTGCCCCCAGCCTTGTAGCTTTGCAAAGCTTTATTATCAGCAATTACATTTAAACTCTCTCAGATTTGAACCGTCTACAATTTTTTTTTGAAGCTACTAAAAATATCAGGCAAGCGGGTACCATTGCTCAAAGCTCTCGTTTTTTGATTCGTAAAATGCTATTGCCTATTGATTTTTCAAAGGCTAAAGTTATTGTAGAACTGGGTGCAGGTAATGGGTGCATTACAAAAGCTATTCTTGATAAAATGCTACCTGATGCTCAATTGCTGAGTTTTGAGGTAAACCCAAAGTTTATAGATTTGCTTGAAGGAATTAATGATAAGCGTTTACACGTAATTGCCGATTCTGCTGAGAAAATTCCTGAATATTTGGCGCAACATAACCTAATACATACCAATGCAGTTGTATCTGGATTGCCCTTGGCTATTTTTCCTAAAGATTTGAACACCAATATAATGGAAGCCATCAAAAACACTTTGAGTGACGAAGGAGTTTATACCCAGTTTCAATATTCATTGGCAAGTTTTGGTATGCTCAAAAAACAGTTTCCCTCAGTGACTCGTGATTTTACCCCTTTAAATATCCCCCCTGCATTTGTTTATATTTGTCGAAAATAATCATCAATAGATATTGATAAAACACAAAACTAAAAAAGAGCTATGACTAGTATCAATGCTCTTTTTTAGTAAAGGAAAAAGTGAAAGGCTTACTTACTTGGTTGTTGTAAAAGCTATCTGTCCATCCACTTCTTTGACTTTTTGGGTCTTGCTATCTATGGCTTTTTTGACTTTTATCAATACGCCATCTCCCTTTTCAAGCTGGAAATCTTTTTCCAACGAAAAAGTGTTCGAATTGTACAACTTGGTAGCAATTGACCCTCCGCCTCTGAAAACAGTTATTTCCATAAGTTTTATTTTAGCCTGTTGGTTATTGGCTACTACTACTATGTCAGGGGTAGCTTTGATAGACAATGGCTTGTTGATAGACAAAGCTTTACCTTGAGCGTTGGTAAGTTTCCAATGGACGTTGGTTTGTGCCTGAACTAGTGGAATCATAACCATCATAAGTGTTAGCAAGCATAAAAGTTTTTTTAACATGGTTTTATTGGTTTTGTGACTATTAATATTTGAATTGACTTTTAATACTTTAGGTGGTAAAGTCAGTGGAGAGACTTTTGTAAAAAAACTAACCTGGTGTTTAGTCAAATATTGAATTGGGGATAAGATTTATTGGAATAGTAAAGGAAGCAGTACACTAAAGCATAGCGTCAGGTAAGAGGGATTTTCAGGCAATAGTTACACTCAAAACTTGAAACAAGTGGGATATAAGGCATCAAATACTTGGTCATAGTGATTGTTCATTCATAAAAAATAAGCCCCATTATATGACCAATAATGGGGCTTTATCTTTAACTGATTATTTTATTCATCCTCCAAGTACACATCCAGCAAACCTCCTGGCAAAGTTACCACAATAACTTTTTGTTCATGGTCAAGCTTTTGAATGATCTGGTCTTTGATATAAGGTATTAATACTTCTTTACCTTGGTGAGTTACCCCAATCAAATCTTGGTTGGTAGAATCATAGAGTTGGGTTACTTTACCTATTTCACCCTTGTCGGCATCTACTACCATATACCCCAAAATATCGTGGAAGTAGTACTCTTCCTCTTCAGTTTCGGGGAGTACATCAATAGGTAACATCAACTTGCTCCCCACCAGCATTTTTGCTTGGTCTACATCGTCTATTTCTTCAAACTTAAGACGTACATAGCCTTGTACAAACCTTACCTGCTCGATAAAGTAGGGGACCATGTGACGATCTTTTACCACAAAAATTGATTCTATTTCACGATACTCTTCCGAGTTATCCACATCAAACACTGCATGGATTTCACCTTTTACTCCATACGTTTTGGCTATGTAGCCTACTTCGTAGCAATCTTCAAAATTCATTGTTATATATTTAGTGACTAGCTCTGAGCAACGTGTTGCCCGATAGAAAGCATAAAAAAACCTTTGCTTCTCAAGAAAAGCAAAGGTTTGTCAAGAATGAACAAGTGATTTTTCTGAATATTCGGAATCTCTTGTTTATGATTCAGTGTTTTCTGCCTCGTTGGTTTCAGCAGTAGCTTCTGCATCGCCAGCTTCACCACCTTCAGCATTTTCGCTTTCAGCAGCTTTCGCAGCTTCTTCTTGTTTTTTCTTAAGAGCTTCAGCACGTTTTGCGCTTACTTCTGCCTCTGCTGCCAAACGAGCCTTTTTAGCTGCTTCGCCTTCGGTAGAAAGTTTTTCAATACGTGCAGTAATCTTAGCATCTTTCTTAGCTTTCCATTCTTCAAACTTTTGAGCTGCTTGCTCTTCAGTGATCGCACCTTTTCGTACCCCTATTTCTAGGTGTTTACGAATCAATACGCCTCTGTAAGAAAGCATTGCTTTTACGGTATCTGTTGGTTGTGCACCATCCAATACCCATTTCAAAGCGCGCTCATCGTCTAAAACAATAGTAGCCGGAACTGTATGTGGGTTATACGTTCCAATTTTTTCGATGAATCGACCATCACGTGGTGCTTTTCTGTCAGCTATGACAACATCGTACAAGGGCTTTTTTTTGCGCCCTCTTCTTGCTAATCTAATTCTTACCATATTATCTTAAAGTAAATGACCATAAATGACAGAACCCGTCTGTCTATTGGTTTTGGTGCGCAAAGATACTACATTTTTTCAGGATTGGTGTTTTTGCAGGGAAAACTTTTAATAAAACAAGGGCAAGTTTATAAAGATAAAGTAGGTAGAGGCTGTAAACCCTTAAGGTTCTTTATCAAACATTTTGTATTTTTGCTATTACTACATTTTTTAACGCTAACCACACTGGTGGTAGAATAGTTTAGTCTGATAGTTATGAAATATTACAAAGTGTATGTATTTGTATTAGGGGTGATTTTGCTTGATCATACAGTAAAACTATGGATACACTTTAATATGGGTCAAGGTTTTTTGGGACAAATTAATCTGCTGGGCAACTGGCTTAAGGTGCAGTATGAGCTCAACTCAGGAATGGCATTTGGAGTAGAATGGGGGCGTACTTATGGCAAATTGGCACTCACTATTTTTAGGTTATTGGCTACCATTGGCATCTTGTTTTACCTTAGAAGGCTACTCCATCGTCATGCGCATTCAGGTTTGATCTATTGCATTGCGCTCATTTTGGGCGGAGCTATAGGCAACCTTATCGACAGTGTTTTTTATGGGGTTTTGTTGAACAACGCCCCTGCTGATGTCCCTTTTGCTTGGTTTCATGGACAGGTAATAGATATGATTTACATCGATTTGCTTGGTGGGTATTTACCCCATTGGATTCCTTTTGTTGGTGGAAAATATGTCCCTGCTACAGTTTTTAATATAGCTGATGCCGCAATTTTTATCGGAGTTATTGTTATTATTGTGCGCCAAAAACAATTTTTTGCCAAAAAACGCCGAAAAAAATATAAGACAATTGCGTAAAGGCAACTACCATGTCATTTAAGAATCTCTGAAGCGAATGAAAAAGACACATAAATTATATAAATACTTTCTATTAAGTTTTGTCGTAATCTTGCTCGATCAAGCAGTAAAATTGTTGGTACATTATAATATGGATCCAGGATTGGCTGGGGAAATTAAGGTATTGGGAAGCTGGCTCAAAATTCACTATGTACTCAACCCTGGAATGGCGTTTGGCCTTAAACTAGGTTCTGTATATGGCAAGCTCATCCTTACCCTGTTTCGCTTGCTTGCTACAGTAGGCATTGCTTACTACATGTCGTTGCTTGTCAAACGCAAAGCGCATACTGGGCTTGTATGGTGTGTAGCACTTATACTTGCCGGAGCGGTGGGCAATGTGGTAGATAGTACTTTTTATGGAGTGTTTTTAAATAATGCTCCTGCCGGTTCTCCTACTCCTTGGTTTCATGGGCAAGTGATAGACATGATCTACCTTGACATTTGGGAAGGGCATTTGCCTCAATGGTTGGGAGGACAATATTATGCGCTTTGGCCTATTTTCAACATTGCCGATTCAGCTATCTTTCTGGGGGTAGCAGTTATTTTGGTCATGCAGCGTAGGTTTTTTAAAGATGCTGAAGATAAAAAGCAAGACAACGAAACCAATAAAGATACCACAACACCTTCTACAGGTACTACGGCCAATTAGTGAGCAGGTACTTTTGAAGCAAAATATAACCGTTTGGAAGTTGATTTTCCGAACGGTTTTTTATCTATAGAACCAAGCAATCAAAAATTGGAAAGTTTTTTGAAACCTTCTAATTTAGGTATTCAAACAAACAACAATTATGACAAGGCTTAAAATTGGCGGTGCAGCACTCAATCAAACTCCGTTGGATTGGGAAAACAACCTAAAAAATATACAAAATGCTATAGAACAGGCTAAGGATGCATCAGTAGATGTATTGTGTTTGCCTGAACTGTGCATTACAGGGTATGGATGTGAAGATATGTTTTTGAGCGATTGGGTGGCAGACAAGGCACTTGGGCAACTGAATGAAATCGCCCAGTGGTGCACCAATATTGTAGTAGCAGTAGGCTTGCCAGTAAAGTTTGATAATGACTTGTACGACTGTGTATGTCTAATGCATAACCAAGAAATTCTGGGTTTCTCAGCCAAGCAAAACCTTGCCAATGATGGGGTACATTATGAACCACGCTGGTTTAAAGCCTGGAAAGCAGGCAGGCTGGAGATGCTAAAGGTAGGAACGAAAAAGTACCCTTTTGGAGATATTATTTACATTGCCAAAAATATTAAAATTGGTCTTGAAATATGTGAAGATGCCTGGAGCGGCCAAAAGCGTCCAGCGCACCAACTCAATAAACGTAAAGTAAATCTGATACTCAACCCCAGTGCCAGTCATTTTGCTTTTGCCAAAGCCAAAAATCGTGAAAAGCTGATGTTGGAAGCCAATGCTCCTGCGTATTTGTATTGCAACTTGTTAGGTAATGAAGCTGGTAAGATGATCTACGATGGGCAAGTATTTGTTACTCAGGGCAATCAGGTAATTGGGCGTAATCAGTTGTTTTCTTTTAAAAACGTTGACCTATTAACCACCCAGGTAGATTTTAAAAACCCTGAGAACTCTGATGCTACCCTGGAAGCTGCTCAGTTTAACAAAAATCAGGAGTTTGTACAGGTACTTTCACTTGCTTTGTTTGACTATATGCGCAAAAGCCGCAGCAAAGGTTATATTCTCTCATTATCAGGTGGAGCCGATTCATCTACTTGCGCTGTAATGGTTGCCGAAATGGTAAAGCGAGGAGTAGCAGAATTGGGCTGGGAGGCATTTCTTGAAAAATCAGGAGTTGCCTTTGACGAAGAACAAATGAAAGATGCTTTGCGTGAAGAAGACCCACCTCTTAGGCACATCGTCAAACACTTGCTTACATGTGTATATCAATCTTCTGACAATTCGAGCTATCAAACCCTCAACTCTGCCAAATTGCTTGCTCAAGATTTGGGTGCTACCTTTCATCACTGGAGCATCAAAGAGGATGTGACCAGTTACTCTAAAAAAATAGAATATATTATTAACCAATCGCTGAGCTGGCATAAACACGATATTGCTTTACAAAATATTCAGGCAAGAGCTCGTTCTCCTATTATTTGGATGCTTGCTAACATCAAAGGAGCTTTGTTGATTGCTACTTCTAATCGTAGCGAGGGCAGTGTAGGCTACACTACTATGGATGGCGATACATCGGGCGGTATATCACCTATTGCAGGAGTAGATAAACACTTTATCCGTGAATGGCTCAAATGGGCAGAAACCTCACTGGGACAAAAAGAACTAAGGCATGTCAATGCTTTGCAGCCTACTGCTGAGCTTCGCCCCAAAGACGATGACAGTACTCAACAACAAACTGATGAGAAAGACCTGATGCCTTACGAAGTATTGCAGGCTATAGAGCGCCTTACATTATATGAGCGCCTTTCACCCAAGCAAATATTTGAACAACTGCAATCAGAAGTAGCAGATATAGAACTCTTGAAAGAACATATTCGTAAGTTTTTTCGCTTATGGAGTCGTAACCAATGGAAACGAGAACGGTTTGCTCCTTCTTTTCACTTAGACGATTACAGCATAGACCCTCGTAGTTGGTTTCGCTTTCCTATTTTATCTGGTGGTTTCCAGCAAGAACTGGAAAGTTTGTAGCGTTTTTTAAAAGAGAGGTGTTTTTTTATGAAGGAGATTATTTGGGTAGTTTACTAAGCTATGCCTCATTGTAAATATTTGCTTTGAAAACATCCCTTCTTGCGTTATCTTTATTGCCATAGTTTAGAGTGTAAACTCATTTTGGTTTTTGATACAAACGAAAATAATAACCTTGCTTTTTGCTAGAACTCACCCTGATTTTTTGAATGGTTTACATTTCATTATTAAAAGTAAAGATGAGTTCTCAGGCTATTCTGCAGGAAGCAAGGTGTTTATCATCTATTATTAAAAGTCAAGATGGGGGCTTGGTTTAAAACCAAACTCTTACGCTATGCAAATAAAGTAATAAGGAATCGTGTGAAAATCATGAGCTGACGCGCAACTGTAACTGGAAAAACTCCACAAGCCAGGATACTTTACTTTATTTGTCAATTTGATAAAGCTTTCGCGAACCAGGGCTGGATCAAGACTAACAGGTCAATTCTACAAGTCCATCATCTGAATAGTACGCTCCATTCAAAAGGAGACCCAAACACTTACTAGATGTTGTATTGTGCTGGTTGCTTTAGGCTTAGCTCTTATCCGCCCTCAAACAAAAAACAATGAAAATATATACTAAGAAAGGAGATGCCGGAAAAACGGGTTTATACGGTGGCAAGCGAGTATTCAAAGATGATATTCGAGTAGAATGTTATGGTACACTTGATGAAGTAAACTCTACCATTGGTTTGTTAAGGGCTAAATTAGATATTAGCCATGAGTGGCAAACCAACTTGCGAAAAATTCAGAAAGATATGATGGATATGATGTCGCATTTGGCGCGTCCCTCTGATGTTAAAAAAGTAAATACAAACCCCATGCCTACCGATGGGGCAGATTTTTGTGAGCAATGGATTGATCAGTTAGAAAATAATTTAAGGACTGCCTCTGATTATTTTTTGTTGCCAGGAGGCAATGAAGTGTCTGCTTTGTGCCATGTGGTACGCACGCAGATGCGTCGTGGTGAGCGACACCTAGTAAGCCTTATGAAAGAAGATGAAGTACACGAAGCCATTCCTGCTTATATCAATCGTTTATCTGACCTGTTTTTTACATTGGCTCGCGCCGAAATGGATAAAAACATGGTGGAAGAGGAAAAGTGGCAATTATTTGTTTACAAAAGAATTAAAAAAGAAGAGTCGCCTTTGAGTGAAGAAGAAAAGGCTGCCAAGAAAAAAACGGTACGTCCTAAAATGAAGTAATCCAGGGCGTTAAGCATTAAGTAAATGCACTACTATTTGGGATGAGTTTTGTTTTCTGACGAACTTTAAAAATCGCGCAGAGTTCGCTTTCTGAATTTCGATGCATATCGGAACCTTAGCTACGCAAGTTTTTTAAAGTAAAGTCAGGGGGCAAAAGTCGCCAAAGAACCGAGGCTACAGTTCTACTGTGCCGAGTTTCTAAATCCCGAACTTGATTCGGGTATGTTCGAATTTAATGGGTTAGGTATTTAGTGTTTAAGGTACTAGGTTTAACTGAGAACCGACTTTTCGCACGTATACTTCAGAATTTTCAAGACTTAAACAGGTATTTCTCAATATAAAAATTCATAAAAACATTAAAATAAGAATTATATTCTAAGGGGTTTTTACACTTAGCAACAAAAAGAGATTTTAAATGATATAAGGTATTTTCCCTAAAGCAAAATACACTGATAAGTTACTGATCTTCAAGCACTTGTTAATTATTGATTTTTAAAATACACGTGCGGAAAGTGGGTGAGAATTTTATAAGTATAAAATTATTGAGTTAAAACACCTTTTCAGATGGGAGGGTATCACAATAAAAAGTAAAGTTAGGTATTTTTGACTAAAGGTTATTTAGGCAATTTGATAAGAAAGTATTGCTCCTCCTGTTGGACTCGAACCAACGACCCTCTGATTAACAGTCAGATGC
Organism: Microscilla marina ATCC 23134; assembly: GCF_000169175.1. NCBI lineage: Bacteria > Pseudomonadati > Bacteroidota > Cytophagia > Cytophagales > Microscillaceae > Microscilla > Microscilla marina. The sequence continues at coordinate 146,052 of NZ_AAWS01000006.1, read as the reverse complement.
TCTAACCAACTGAGCTAAGGAGGAGTATTATTGATAAAATGCTACATTGAATAAAAAAAGGTAAAACTAATTTAGTTTTACCTTTAACCAACAATATTCTTTAACACTATGAACACTAAATATCGCTCCTCCTGTTGGACTCGAACCAACGACCCTCTGATTAACAGTCAGATGCTCTAACCAACTGAGCTAAGGAGGAGTGTCATTCAGTAAAAATGCGTTGCAAAGATAAGGACGATTTGAATAATTAAGCAAGTTTTTAGAGAAAAAAAATAAAAAAATATTCTGTCTGACTTTTATCCTTTTGATAAAAAGGTGTCCTCAGGTATTTAATGAAGGTTTTTGGGGTGTTTAACGTAGGAAAAAAAATTGAATATTTTTTTAAAGTGAACAAAGTAAAGGCACAAAAGGTTGCTTGCCTCTAAAAGCTTTGCTTGACAAGAGCCTGGAATTGCAGAGCAATGAATGATGTAAAAACAAGCCTGATGGAGGTTTTTTATGAGAAGAATGACCAATTAGTTAAAATTATTTATTATTTTTAGTACGTTAGTGAGTCATACATTACGTCTAATGCCTTGTTGATGCTTACTGATATACAGTTTAACACTTGATACACTATGAACAAAAAAAGTTATTTAATAAGCCTGTTGTTGGCATCAATACTAGGGGGCTTTGTAGCTGTAAAACTCAACCAATACTTACAACCCAAGCAAACCATTCGTTCAATTCAGGATCGTCAGAATATCCAACTGGCTAATTTTCTTAAAGACTCTACCATTAAAGTACCCAAAGGTTTGAATTTTGTAATTGCGGCCAACGCTGTAAAGTCTGCCGTAGTGCATATTAAAACTACCTATGCTGGCAAGGGTAAATACTCCTCTTCTTCTTCAGACCCTTTAGAAGATATGTTCAGGCAGTTCCACGGAGAAGACAATTATCGCCGTCGTCAACGTCGCCCCCGTCAGTCTTCTGGCTCTGGTGTCATTATTACTGACAATGGCTATGTTGCCACTAATTATCATGTAATAGAAAATGCTGGGCAAATAGATGTAGTTTTAAATGATAAGCGAAGCTATAAAGCCAAACTTGTTGGCAAAGACCCCACCACCGACCTCGCCTTGCTTAAGATACAAGAAAAGAATTTGCCTTTTGTAAAGTATGGCAACTCTGATAAAACCCATATTGGTGAATGGGTATTGGCAGTAGGTAACCCTTTTGACTTGACCTCTACTGTAACTGCGGGTATTGTAAGTGCCAAAGGCAGAAACATCAACATACTAAGTGGACAGTATGCCATAGAGTCGTTTATTCAAACCGATGCAGCTGTAAACCCTGGAAACAGCGGTGGTGCGCTGGTAAACCTCAAGGGTGAGTTGGTAGGCATTAATACTGCCATTGCGACTCGCACAGGCTCTTATTCAGGCTATTCATTCGCTATACCGGTAAATATTGTGAAAAAGGTGCTGGATGACCTCATGAAGTATGGACAAACCCAACGGGCGTTATTGGGGGTTTCTATCCAAAATGTAGATGCTAACTTTGCCAGCAATAAAGATTTGAGTGTAGTAAGTGGGGTGTACATTGCCACCTTGACTAAGTCAGGTGCTGCGCGCAGCGCCGGGCTAAAAATAGGAGATGTCATTATTAAAATAGATGACCAGCAAGTACGCAATATGGCTGACCTTCAGTCGCTGATTGCTACTCGACGTCCTGGCGATCAGGTAAAGGTGACTTATGCACGTGGCGAGCGGGTATTAAGCACAATGGCTACACTACGTAACCGCCAGGGAAACTTTAAAATTATGCGTACTCCACGCAAAATAGCTACTGAAAAAATACTGGGTGCGGTGTTTGAAGGAATAAGTCTCAGTGAAAAAACCAAACTCAAGATTGATCATGGAGTAAAGGTAATTGATGCTGGTAAGGGGAAACTGAAAGAGTCAGGCATTCGTAAAGGATTCATTATCACTTACTTTGGTGAAGAGTCAGTCAATTCTCCCAAAGATATTGAGCGTTTGATTAAAAAACGTAAAAGGGTAATAGCGATAGAAGGAATGTACCCCAATGGCGAAAAAGCTTACTATGCTATAGGCTGGTAAGTGATCTGGAAAAAATAAGATGTGCCAATTTAAGAAAATATATTGTTCTCAGACGATTCAAAAAAAACGGTGCATAGCCAAAGCTATGAGGCTTTTTTTTTGAGAAGAATGAGGGCAATAGATACACTTTAATGGCTCAAATTATTTATAAAAGATCACTAAACATACCAATAAATTTTTTGAACAATAAAAAGGGTATTTTGGGTAAAATCTATAAATACCCTTTTTTATTGCCTTAAAATTGGCGTAACTTTGCTCAAATTTATCATTAATCACTAGGTTGATATATGGAAGCTACAACAAAAACCACTGAAGAAATTCAACAAATATTAAGTACACTTGGAATCAAGGACATGAACCCTTCTTATGGAACGGGACAAGAATATGGTTCGGTACAAGGTGGTACTCAAAAAGCTATTCACTCGCCTATAGATGGGCAATACTTGGCAACAGTGCAATATGCTACTCGTGAAGAGTATGACAAGGTAATTGGTGCCGCTCAAAAAGCTTTTGTAGAATGGCGACAAGTGCCTGCCCCAAAACGTGGTGAAATTGTTCGTCAGATTGGAAATAAATTAAGAGAATATAAAGAGCCTTTAGGCAAATTAGTTACCCTCGAAATGGGTAAAATTTACCAAGAAGGTTTGGGCGAAGTACAAGAAATGATTGACATCTGCGATTTTGCCGTAGGTCAGTCTCGTCAACTGTACGGAAAAACCATTGTTTCTGAGCGCCCTGAGCACCAAATGCTTGAAAAATACCAACCCTTAGGTATCATTGGAATCATATCGGCTTTTAACTTCCCGGTAGCAGTATGGTCTTGGAACGCAATGTTGGCGGCTATTTGTGGCGATGTTTGTGTGTGGAAGCCTTCTGAAAAAACGCCTTTGTGTGCCATTGCTTGTCAACACATTGCTGCACAGGTATTGAAAGAAAACAACTTGCCTGAAGGTATTTTTAGTTTTATCAATGGAGACGCTGAGCTAGGCAAGTGGATGGCAGAAGATAAGCGTGTTCCTTTGGTATCGGCTACTGGTTCTACTCGCATGGGTAAAAGCGTAGCACAAACGGTGGCTGGTCGTTTGGGTAAAAGTTTGCTGGAGTTAGGCGGAAACAATGCCATCATTATGACCGCAAACGCCAATATCGAAATGGCTATGAGAGCTACCTTGTTTGGCGCAGTAGGTACTTGTGGACAACGTTGTACCACTACCCGTCGTTTGATCATTCATGACTCTATTTATGACAATGTAAAAGACCGTTTGGTGAAAGCTTATGGAGGGTTATCTATTGGTAATCCATTGAAGGCTGACACATTGGTTGGACCATTGATTGATCAAGAGGCTGTACAAGGTTTTACCAATGCATTGGAAAGTGTACAAAAAGAAGGTGGTAAACTGCTTACTGGTGGCGACGTGTTAAGCTTGAATGGCTTAGAGGGTGGCAACTATGTACAACCTGCCATTGTAGAAGCTGAAAACAGCTACCAGATGGTACAGGAAGAAACCTTTGCCCCTATCTTGTATTTGATCAAATACAGTGGTGATGTAATGAACGCCATTGATATTCAGAATGATGTAAAACAAGGGTTATCTTCGGCTATCTTCTCTGACAATGTACAGGAAACCGAGACATTCCTTTCTTTCCGTGGCTCTGATTGTGGTATTGCCAACGTAAATATAGGTACTTCAGGTGCTGAAATCGGCGGAGCTTTTGGCGGAGAAAAAGAAACCGGGGGTGGACGTGAGTCTGGTTCTGATTCTTGGAAAGTATACATGCGTCGTCAGACCAATACTATTAATTATAGTCAGGAACTACCTTTGGCACAAGGAATTAAGTTTGATGTTGACTGAAATAATCGTTTAAATTAGTCAACTTCAACTCATAGATATTCGTTTTAACAAGGTGGGAATTTATCATAAAATTCTCACCTTGTTTTTTTTGCTTTATACAAAACACCACTTGCCTCAAACTTATTTTTCTGAAAACAATTAAATATTACTGAAAACATAAGAAATAGTTACTAGAATTTGTATTTTGGAAAAGTTAACTTAAAAACTACCTTTTATAAACCGATCATTTTCGCGGATTATTGATTAATTATAAAATGTTTTTTATTTTTAGTTCAAATACTATGATTAACATTTATTAAGTGTAGATGAAAAAATAACTACTTAGAGGTCTATTTAATAATTGATAAGAACTATACTTACAAATGGTCATGTTGTATCATCAATCAAATCACTTGGTAGAAAATCAAAAACTATGACAAACTCACAAGTTACATATAATGCGGTAATGTTAATAGATGATAATGAGATCGATAATCTTATTAATCAGAAAATTATCGAATCTTCCAGTATTACTGACAACATTTATACTCATACTGGTGGAAAAAGTGCCATAGAGTTTTTAAGAAATGCAGAAAAAATAGCCTCTAAAATGGGCAATAACAGCTTTTTGCCTGATGTTATCTTCTTGGATATAGATATGCCATTAATGGATGGTTTTCAATTTTTGGACGAGTTTGAACGTTTGCCCGATCGTATCAAACAACATTGTAAAATTGTAATGCTTACCTCTTCTATCAACTCAAAAGACATCAAACGTTCTAAAAGATACGAGTACGTAAAGGCGTATGTAAACAAGCCGTTGACCAAAGACAACCTAAATGCAATGAAACTGTAATAAGGCTTTTTGATACACACTAAGACTAAGACATAAAAAACGCATAAGATCAAGGATCTTATGCGTTTTGTTGTTTAAATAAAAGTTGTTTACAAGGTGATATTAGGTATTAAAGTACTCTTTTGATAAAGTCATCATCTAACTTTATATACTTGGTCAGACAAAAGCCAGTCCAGTAAGTCTTTTTGAGCTTATCCATAAACCCTCTGATTTTGGTCTCCCGATCAGCACGATTGGTTTGGTTGGCAGTTTTCAGAATCTTAGAAAATAATACCACGTGAATACAGGTCTCTTTACCCAATAAACGAATCTGACGCTGTATACTGTTCATAAGCTGCGAGAATAAGTCGCTATCTTTGAGTATACAGTATTGTATTGCCAGCAAAAGCTTAATTTCAAGGTGTACGTACGGGTATTTTTTAAGGCTAATATCGTTGAGCAAATTGTTGATCCAGCGCACTGCTTCCTCGTATTTTTCTGCGTAAAAACAACACAAAGCCCGGTAAGCTACATAAGTAACATATTGTGGAATGTTTTGACGGTCAGGTTCAAACTCCAGAAACAACCCCTTGTTTTCTTCGTACATGTCGTGTTGAGTACCCAAACGGTTGTGGCGCTCAAGCTTGGTAAATAAAAAGCGTGAAGGGAAGGTGTATAGGTTGTAGCAAGAAAGTAAACTGCCAATAGAATCGTTTACATCCTCAAAGTATTTCTCAGCCTTACGATAAAGTTTATAGTGATTATAATACTCCAGACGCAACAGTTGAAATACAATATTGAGGTGAAAATAAATGGTATCTTTTTCATAGTCTGAGAAGATACTATCTACCTTATTGAAAATATCTTCAATAGGTTCTAAATTGTCCTCCTCAAAAGTTTCGTCATCGGGCTCTACAAACAGGCGATGAAAAATATTTACACAACTTTGGTAAATATACAAGCGATGTGAGTGATCGGAAGCGTGCATTTTACACTTATTATGTACCTCTTTCATCAATAGCGAAAGCTTCATTTTGTCAGTATCATCGTCTGAGAAGCTGTATATGCCATATTTTTTAAAGTAGTCAGACAATAAACTTTCTACCTCATCTACCGCCAGTGTATAAGCAACGTGCTTGTTGTACAGCTGAGAATAGGTAAAGTGCTCTGGAGAAGTAGCGTGTAATTTTTTGAGTGTTTTATAAACAATCATTAATTCGTTGGATAAGTCGTAATCCAATAATTGTTTTTCCAGAGTTTTGAGAGTTGTAATAGCAATCGTGCGTTTTTTGGTAAACACAATTTCATTGATATTAGCAACTTTTCGTAAGAGATCGGTACGTGGGCTTTCTATTTGGGCAAGGAGATGTTCCTCAATTTTTTGATTGAGCCTGGAGCGTAAAGTATAATAGGCATTGGTGTTTACTTTAAGCTTTTCCATTACCTTCGCATCAGATAACTGCTCCTGGTGCATGTATCTTAGCAGGTCAGCAGATTTCTCAGCATTACTATCTGCTAATGATTTGTATATCTGTTCGTAATCATCATTAGAGAGTTGCTTAATAATATTTTTTAGCTTAGCCATCCCTGATATTTTTCGTTTTTTGAAAGAAAAAATGTTTTGTTAATGTCATGCCTTTTTTGGTGGTCTGTTAAAAAAAAAGCAAAAGCTTCAAAACTAGACCAATGTAATAAATAATATTAAATTTGCAAAAAAATAGCTTTTATTTAATTTCAAAAAGTAGAAGAGGTATAGAACCCCTCTACTTTTTGAGATTTACCACAAAAATACCCCTTACATGTGTATAGGGCGATTTTCTGTTGCGGCAAGGCAAGCTTCTTTAAAAGCTTCAGTATAAGTAGGGTGTGGGTGAGATATGCGGGCAATGTCTTCAGCAGATGCTTTAAACTCCATTGCTACTACCCCTTCCATAATCATATCGGCAGCACGTGCCCCTATGATGTGTACCCCTAATATTTCATCGGTTGTTTTATCGGCCAATATCTTTACCAAACCCTCTATGTCCATACTAGCCCGCGAGCGTCCCAGTGCACGGTAAGGAAATGTACCTACTTTATATTCATGTTTGTTGTCTTTGAGTTGCTCTTCGGTATAGCCTACACTGGCTACTTCTGGCCAGGTATACACTACGCCTGGTATAAGCAAATAATTCATGTGAGGTTTTTGTCCTGCCATTGCCTCGGCTACAAAAACACCTTCCTCTTCGGCTTTATGAGCCAACATAGCCCCACGTACTACGTCGCCTATGGCGTATATCCCTGGCACGCTGGTTTCGAGGTGTTCGTTTACCGGAATACGTCCCCGCTCGGTTTGAACACCAATGTTTTCAAGCCCTAGTTTCTCAGTGTAAGGGCGTCGTCCTATTGCCACCAGGCAGTATTCTCCAGTAAACTTTACTTCTTCTTCTTTTTTGTTCACTGCAGTAACTTCTGTGTGTCCCCCTTTGTTTACAATATTGGTTACTCTGTGGCTAAAAAAGAACTTAATGCCTATTTTTTTAAGCGACTTGGTCAGCTCCTTGCTCATTGTGCGATCCATACTTGGAATAGCCGCATCCAGGTACTCTATCATAGTTACTTTAGTGCCCAAGCGCGCATACACCGACCCCAACTCGGTAGCAATTACCCCAGCCCCTATGATGACCATTGTTTCAGGAACTTTGGTAATTTCAAGTGCTTCAGTAGAAGAGATGATGCGTTCACCATCAAAGTCAATATTAGGCAAAGAAGTAGGCTCTGAACCAGTGGCAATAATTACCTTTTTGGTTTTCACTTCTTGAGTTTCACCCTTGTCATTGGTTACTTTAATGGTGTTTTTATCAACAAAAGACCCCCAACCATGAAACTCATCAATATTGTTTTTCTTCATCAAAAACCGAATGCCACTGGTATTTTGGTCTACTACATCACCTTTTCTTTTAATCATTTGTGGCATGTCTACCTCAAGGTCTTTGAGTTTGATACCATGGGTTTTAAATGATTTTTTAGCGTTGTAATAATGCTCAGAAGAATCAAGCAATGCTTTTGAGGGAATACAACCTACATTGAGGCAGGTGCCCCCTAAGGTAGCAGATTTTTCGATAATGGCTGTTTTAAAACCTAATTGAGAAGCTCTGATGGCTGCAACATAGCCACCCGGACCTGACCCTATTACTGTAACGTCGTAAGTCATAGTTTGAATTTTTATTATGTAGGTAAACAAGTACCTATTGGTTTCTTAAAATAAAACAACTGCTCTGCCTTTGGCTAATTTTAAAGAAGCGCTCGGAGGAGTTTTTACAAACATATCAAATATATGCCACAAATGGCACAAAACCAATTGTATAAAAACAGGACTGTTAACCTGGGTAAAAGAAGGAAACAAATGACTAAAATTAGCGAAAATTTGTGTAGTTGTATTGCTCAAAGCTACTTTGACTTATACAAGAGGCACTCTTATAAAAAACAGTTCATTTGGTGTTAATCCAACACTTGAAGTGCTTACTTTGGTTTTGCGGATAAGAGAACCTGCCCAGGCTTTTCTTTTGGATTATAAAATTGCTCTTAGGTCAAGTTTGACCTGCTTCAGTTATAAAAACCAGGAGGTGAATACTTTGCTTCTCAAAAAATAAGTGATTACTTATTTTTTGCCTAAAATTTTCTTTGCAAATCGTGGGGCATCACAAGTGAAACAGTGAAAATTGAGTACCATAAAAAGTGAATGTTTTTGAAGCAAAAAATAATTGCACACATTATATATTTTTGTTGAATTCGTTATTTTTATGTTTTTATTTGCTTATTAAGGTTAATTTTAGTTTCAATCAAAATAAAATTTCACACACTATTTATGCTTTTTACTCGTGGTATCCTTTTTTGCCTCTAAGTACCTACCTAATATTTATTGGCATATTTTAAAAAATACCAAATCGGACTATTTGCAGACAAAATGGTGTGTTTCCAATAACCTTAAAAATTATGTAGATTTGTAATAGCATCAAGTTGCGAGCTACAAAAGGCTTATCCATAAACTACTTGAGACTTGTTGCTCGACACCTGTAGCTTAAAAGTTAGAAAAGAAGATATTATGACCGACAAGATAAAACCCTATAAACCCAAAAACCACATCCGGGTGGTAACAGCCGCTTCTCTGTTTGATGGGCACGATGCTGCTATCAACATTATGCGACGTATTATTCAGGCTTCTGGTGCTGAGGTAATTCACCTTGGTCATAACCGTAGCGTAGCCGAAGTGGTAGACTGTGCCATTCAGGAAGATGCCCAGGCTATAGCCATGACCTCGTACCAGGGAGGACATGTAGAGTATTTGAAGTATATGTATGACTTGCTCAAAGAGCGTGGGGCAAACATTAAAATATTTGGCGGTGGTGGTGGTACTATTTTGCCCTCTGAGGCAGAAGAACTTCACCAGTATGGCATTGATAAAATATACTCGCCTGACGACGGGCGTGACCTAGGGTTGCAGGGGATGATTAACCACTTGTTGGAAACGTCAGATTTTTCGACATATAAAACCCGCCAGAAAAAGCTGCAAACTGCTGGAGATATTAATGGACAAGAGGCTTTGGCAGAAGAGGTGCCTACCCACTCATTGAACGAACTCGTTGACAGCCTGCCCAAACGTAACCCGCTTGAGCTTGCCCGTTTGATTTCAGTAGCCGAAAACTACCCGGAAGAATTTGAGACAATTCGTAAAGATTTAAGTAAAAAAGTAGCCAACTCGCAAGCGCCAGTACTGGGTATTACCGGAACGGGTGGTGCTGGTAAATCTTCGTTGGTAGATGAGTTGGTTCGTCGTTATTTACTTGATTTTGAAGATAAAACCATTGCGGTTATATCAGTAGACCCTTCTAAAAGAAAAACTGGAGGGGCATTATTGGGCGATCGCATCCGAATGAACTCTATCAGCAATGGCAGGGTATACATGCGTTCTTTGGCCACTCGTCAGTCTAACCTTGCCTTGAGTCGCCATGTACAAGATGCCATTGATATTTGTAAAGCGTCAGGCTTTGACCTAGTGATTGTGGAAACTTCGGGTATTGGGCAATCTGATACAGAGATTGTAGACCACTCTGATGCATCGCTCTATGTAATGACGGCTGAGTATGGAGCTGCCACCCAGTTGGAGAAAATAGATATGTTAGACTTTGCTGATATGATTGCTATCAACAAATTCGACAAACGAGGTTCGTTAGATGCCTTGCGTGATGTACGTAAGCAATACAAACGCAACAAACTGGAGTTTGACACACCTGACGAAGAATTACCCATCTTTGGTTCTATTGCTTCTCAGTTCAACGACCCAGGTACCAACACTTTGTACCGCCGATTAATGGACAAGATTGTTGAGCGTACTGGAGCTGAACACCTTAAGTCAGGCTTCTCTATCAGTGAAGCAATGTCTGAAAAAATCTTTATCATTCCTCCAGACCGTGTTCGTTACCTTGCCGAAATTTGTGAAGACTCTGCCAAGTACGATAGTTTTGTAGATGAGCAGGCGAACATTGCTCGCCGTATGTACCAGCTCAAAGGTACAATTGATCAATTGCGCGCCAATATTGGTAAAAAAACCATCGAGTTTGTCGAAGAGAGTGAAGAGGTTGTACACGCCATTGAACATGTACAAGGGGAGCCTGATTATTTGAAAGACCTCATTGATATGTACAATGACTTGGAGTCTCGCTTAGACAATGAGTGCAAGGCATCGCTCAAAGGCTGGGCAGACACCATTAAACGTTATAAAGCTGACAAATACCAGTTTCAGGTACGTGATAGAGTCATTGAACAAGATTTATATCACACTAGCTTGTCAGGTACTCGTGTGCCTAAGGTATCGTTGCCACGCTACCAAGATTGGGGCGATATTTTGCGTTGGATTCTTACCGAAAATGCTCCCGGTTTTTTCCCTTATTCGGCAGGAGTATTTCCTCTCAAGCGTCAGGGCGAAGACCCTACCCGTATGTTTGCTGGAGAGGGTGGACCAGAGCGTACCAACCGACGCTTCCATTATGTATCAAAGGGGCTTCCTGCCAAACGTTTATCTACTGCGTTTGACTCAGTAACCTTGTATGGAAACAATCCCGACCACCGTCCTGATATTTATGGTAAGATTGGTAATTCTGGGGTGAGTGTGGCTACTTTGGACGATGCCAAAAAACTATATTCTGGTTTTGACCTGTGTAATCCTAAAACTTCGGTGTCGATGACCATCAATGGCCCTGCGCCTATGTTGTTAGGTTTCTTTATGAACGCTGCCGTTGACCAACAATGTGAAATGTACATTAAAGAAAATGGGCTGGAAGCTGAAGTAGAAGCTAAAATTGAGAAAATCTATGCCGACAAAGGTGTAGAGCGTCCTCGCTACAACGGTGATTTGCCCGAAGGAAACGATGGCTTAGGATTGATGTTATTGGGGGTTTCGGGCGACCAGGTATTGCCCGCTGATGTATATGCGCAAATAAAAGCCAGTGCTATATCGAAAGTACGTGGAACAGTACAAGCTGATATACTCAAAGAAGATCAGGCACAAAATACTTGTATTTTCTCTACTGAGTTTGCCTTGCGTATGATGGGTGATATTCAGCAGTATTTTATTGACCATAAGATACGCAACTTCTACTCAGTGTCTATTTCTGGTTATCATATTGCCGAGGCAGGCGCCAACCCCATTACCCAGCTTGCGCTTACCTTGTCTAACGGCTTTACTTTCGTAGAATATTACCTCTCACGAGGAATGCATATCGATGATTTTGCCCCTAACTTTTCTTACTTCTTCTCAAACGGAATTGACCCTGAATATTCGGTGATTGGGCGAGTGGCTCGAAGAATCTGGGCAAAAGCCATCAAGCACAAGTATGGTGGAAACGAGCGTTCACAAAAGCTCAAGTATCATATTCAAACCTCAGGACGTTCTTTGCATGCCCAAGAGATTGGTTTCAACGATATTCGTACGACCCTTCAGGCATTGTATGCCATTTATGACAACTGTAACTCTTTGCATACCAATGCTTACGACGAGGCGATTACTACCCCTACTGAAGAATCGGTGCGTCGAGCAATGGCTATTCAGTTGATCATTAACCACGAGTTGGGACTTGCCAAAAATGAAAATCCGTTGCAAGGAGCATTTATTATTGAGGAACTCACTGACTTGGTAGAACAAGCCGTGCTGACCGAGTTTAAGTCTATCTCGGAGCGTGGTGGGGTGCTGGGCGCAATGGAGCGTATGTACCAACGTGCCAAGATCCAGGAAGAGTCTATGCATTATGAAATGAAAAAGCATACTGGTGAACTGCCATTGATTGGGGTAAACACTTTCCTTGATCCAAATGGTTCGCCTACCATTGTACCTGATGAAGTGATTCGTTCTACTACCGAAGAAAAAGAGTTTGCCATTACCACCCGCGATGCGTTTCACCAACGTAACGAGGAAATTGGTAAACAACGTTTGAAAGAGTTGCAGCAAACTGCCATAGAAAACGGGAATATGTTTGATGCTTTGATGGAAGCCGCTAAGGTTTGCTCATTGGGGCAAATGTCTGATGCTTTGTATGAAGTAGGTGGGCAGTACCGTAGAAATATGTAGGACTAGTCTATAGCCCCGACAGGGGGCAAGTCCTTAGATACCGATGTATATCGGTGATGCAAGTTTGACGCTGTTCTATAAGCAACTTGTCGATTTATAAAACATTGATCTTTAATGTTTTATAAATCAGTAGATAGAAGGCATCGGTTTTTAGTGGCACAGGTTCTGTTCTACAAAAAAGAATTTGTTCATAAAGCGCTGACTTATAAACTTGTTAGTTAGTGCTTTTTAAAAGTGATATTTAATAACCCTGCAGAAGTGATTTTGTGGGGTTTTTGTTTAACAAAGTTTTTATCTTAAACATCTAATGAAATTACTACTCTATTTCACTCTATTTTTACTGTTGACTACAGTGACCATTCAGGCACAGGAAAATAAAGTTTATATGTCTTTGACTGAAGCTCTGAAAACTCCTGAACAAGTTTATAAATTAAACTTAGAACATAATCAACTCACAACTTTGCCTGCAAATATTGGAGAGCTAAAAAATTTAAAAAAATTAAACTTAGAATATAATCAACTCACAACTTTGCCTGCGAGTTTTGCGAAACTTCAAAATTTAGAAGAGTTGAATTTAACACGTAATAAATTCACAACTTTGCCTGCGAGTGTTACAAAGCTTCAAAATTTAGAAGAGTTGAATTTAACAGATAATCTTAGCTTAAAGAAATTACCTGATAATATAGAACAGCTCAAAAATTTGCAAAAGTTGAACTTAACATCTAATCTTAGCTTAAAGAAATTACCTGAAAATATTACACAGCTTAAAAAACTGAAGGTATTAAACTTAAATGGAAGTTCACGAATTATCTTGCCTGCCAATATCCAATTACCAGAAAGCTTGAGAATATTACATATGAACGACCATCTGCTAACTACTTTACCAGAAAACTTTTCACAACTTCACAACTTGAAAGTATTAAACTTAAAAAGTAGTGGCTTGGTAGCTTTGCCTAATAATATTGGACAACTCAAAAATCTAACAATATTAAATCTAAGAGAGAATTATCTTACCAAATTACCTACAAGCATAGGGCAGCTCAAAAGCCTGGAAAAACTAGATTTACAAGGAAATCAGCTAACAATTTTACCTATAAGCATAGGGCAACTCAAAAGCTTGAAAAAACTAGATTTAGGAGCAAACCAGCTAACAACCTTACCTACAAGCATAGGGCAACTTAAAAACTTGCAGCAGCTTTTTTTAGAAGTCAATACATTGACTAGTTTATTAGATGATATTGGCAAACTTAAACAGTTGAAAGTATTAAATTTAAGGAGAAATCGGCTTACAACTTTACCTAACAGTATTGGACGACTTAAAAGCTTACGTTGGTTAAGTCTAAGTTCAAATAAATTAACCAGGTTACCCAAGAGTTTTGGACAACTCAAGAAGCTGGAAGAACTAAATTTAGAAGGAAATTATTTTCAAACTATGCTGACTATATTAGGTCAGTTAAAATCTTTAAAAAAATTATATTTAGCAAGTAATAACCTAACCACATTACCAGAAAATATAGGGCAACTTCCTGAATTACAATACCTGACGTTGGTTCGTAATAAATTGGATAGGTTACCAGAAAGCATAGGACAGCTTCAGGAATTACAATATCTGGATTTAAGAAGAAATAGGCTCTCTACTTTACCTGAAAGCTTGGGGCAGTTGAAAAAATTAGAAGAATTGAATATAGGTGCTAACCCACTTGTAACTTTGCCTAACAGCATTGGAAAACTCAAAAACTTGAAAAAATTATATTTAGCAACTGCTAATCAGACACCTAAATCATTTGCAAGTATTACACAAATTACAAGCCTGGAAGAATTATATTTATTAGTCAATCGCTTGGATACTTTACCTACAAGTATTCAGAAACTTAAAAACTTGAAAAAATTGAATTTATTATATAACCAAATCTCTATTGTGCCTGAGAGCATTGGAAAACTCAAAAACTTGCAAGCTTTAATATTGGGGAATAATAAATTAACTGTACTAACTCAAAATATTGGACAACTTGAAAGCATACTCCGGTTAGATTTAAGTTCTAATAAACTTACTACATTACCTCAAAGCATTGGAAAACTCAAAAAATTAAAGCAACTGAACCTCTCATATAATAATTTAAAGAGTTTACCTGAGCATATTGGACAGCTGAAAAATCTGAAAGATTTAAACTTAAGAAAAAACCCTATATCAGCAACTGAAAAAGAAAAAATAAAGAAATGGCTACCTAAGTGTAATATTCAGTTTTGATAAAAGGTATTCTAAGAAGTAGGTGGGCAGTATAGACGAAGCATGTAGATTAGTTGGTAGTCAGTAGTCCATAGTTTTTTAACCCCCACAAAAAGCGATTTTTGTGGGGGTTATTCATTTGTAAACATACAGTCTATTTTGAACAGTTAAAACAACTCTATATTTCGGAGCTTGGCAATAAAGTAGATGAGATAAATGAATAACCCTGCCAATAGGCTTAAAAAAATAATACAGACTGAAATATAGTATATCAATACCCCTCTTTTTTTTGCTTGAAACTTTATGATCAAAGGAAGTATCTGTTTCACTAGTATAGATCCTGGCAATGCAGATAATACCATCGACATCCAAAATGCTGCGAGTATGATAGTGGCAGTAAATGTATTGTAGCTAAAAAAGTAAAAGTATAGCTCGAATGGGAGTGGAAATAGCCCTAATACTAACAAGATTTTATAGGTTAACTTTGCTTTTTCCTTATAGCTTGGTGAAGCTATCAAGAGAAAAATGAAGAGCCAAAGTATTGCCATAAGCGCAAACCAAAGTACATAAACTGGGATAGCCTTTTGATTAAGAAAACCTTGGAGTGCCTTTCCCCTCAAATTAATCAAGTCCTTGTTAATGTATCTTTTGGGAATTTTGACCTCCGAAAATGAATAATTTAGCCTTCCACGATATGAGTTTACTACGAGAGGAACCCCTTCTCGAAGCGAACCATAAAAAAGACTAGAGGTAGTAATTTTTTTAAACGCCTTATTTTTGGAGTTGGTAGAAATATAATAATATGTTTTAGCCGAACTACCTCTGTTGCCCCCATGGTGTTTTACTCGACTTTTTATTGCTGTTATATAAATTGTTTCTGTTTTTATTACTTCCTTAAAGCTTTGGTTGTAGCTACTAAATGCACTGACCAACATTAGAAGAGTAAAGAACCAAGCACCTACAAAACCCATCAGTACTTCTTGAGTATAAGTTTTAAGTTCTTTAAAAGTGAATTTCACCTTTTGTTTAATTCCTTTGGCTACTATGTATATAGTATAGCCAATCAAGGTGGTTATCCAGAAAAATGTACTATAGAGCTCGACTTGGTGCTTTAAACCAGAGGATGTTCGAATTAATACTCCATAAGAAGTATCAGGATTACTATCGATAATACCCGTTACAAATAAGTAAATAATACCTACACAGATGGCTACAAGTAAACAAATTAGAGGAAATATATATTTAGCTTCTACTTTCGCCTTTTTCTTCATATAACAATTAATTATCGGGTTTTTAAGGCTGTGCTTAAACACCGTTTAGTTGGATACTTATTTTATGACATGTTGTTAGCAACAGTTTGATCAACTTTAGTGATCTTTCATAAATAATTTGAGCCATTAAAGTGTATCTATTGCCCTCATTCTTCTCAAAAAAAAAGCTCCATAGCTTTGGCTATGCACCGTTTTTTTTGAATCGTCTGAGAACAATATATTTTCTTGAATTGGCACATCTTATTTTTTCCAGATCACTTAACGGATAATGTTATTTCTATTTTTAGGATAATTGACAAGTTATCCTGTAAAATACGCTGGTTTAGTATTAATTTGAATCTTCTTATTTTACAATGGGTACTGATTTCTAAGAAAAATAAGCAGTTTTATGTACCCCCACAAAAAGTGGGTTTTGTATATTTATTGATTGTAACTCCTGCCATTTTTCCATCAATTCGGGGTGTTGCACTATGCTAAAAACATAGGTAGCGTACAAAACGACTCCACACAATAATGACAAAACAATAAAATAAATGACTAACCCTTTCTTACTTTCTATTTTGGGTTGAAGATAAGCATGGATTAAGCCTGCAATCAAAAATAAAACTCCCACCCCAAGTGCTACCCCAAACATAACACCTCCTGCCTTGAGGTTTGTTTCTGTTTCGGATAAGAAATAATGAGTAAAAGCCAAGGCTCCTATTAATAGTGTGCCACCCCAGCTCAATATTTTACTTTTGTGTTTTACCATTGGTTTTATCATAGCTTTTCTGGCTTTATATTTTTCAAAATCAGAGAATAAAGCAGCAGATACCTTTGCCAGATCGAGTAATATAACGATGATAAAAATAAATGATAATAATGTGACAACACCTGTAGTATAAGGGGCTGTGTACATGTAATATATTTGATAACTCATAGAATTGTATTTATTACAAAAAAAAGCGATGCTTTCAGAGGAGAAGCATCGCTGATATAGTTAGGTTTTAGATAGTATTAGGTCATTGTATATAACCCTTTACTTAATTTGATTACAAATTGGTTACTTCAATATTGGCTTCTGGGGTGATAGTGAGTGCACAATGTACTTTCAGGGTGACAGTAAATTTATTACCTGGTACTTTTACATACCTGGCTACTTCACAACTTTGGTTATACAACTCGTTGCCATTAGCATCTTTAATCACCAGGGTAGTATAGGGAGAACTATCGTTGTTATCTATAGCGCCACACCAATCAACAAAATCTTTTACATGTAGCCATACTCTGGAAGCATTACGTGGGTTAGTTACTGTGTAAGTAAATGTTTTGAGTATTGTATTAGAACCGTTACCTGTAACAGATGGCGTGACAATTTGACCTGTGGTTATGTTTTGTGGAAGCATACTTGAAGGAATTAATCTACAGGTAGAACGTTGATTTATTTTACTAATAGTAGATGTTTGAGCCTCCGGCTTGACCTCTTCGGTAGTATTGCATGATACACATATAAAAGCTGCACATACAAAAACTAAAAGGTATTTGAACATAGATTGCATAATGAGTTACGTTTTGCTTGTTAGAACCAATAGATATGATGAAAAACCTCGTAAGAAACAAGTCCTATGAGGTTTTGGGTGGTATATCACTACCAGCTCTGAATCTGAATGTTAACATCAGAGCCGTTGCTTGTCATCCAACTTGGATCATATATGGTTACAGAAAAATAGTTGCCAGGTACTCGTACATACTTAGTAAGTGGCTGGCAGTTAGTATCCAGTATGGTATTATTATTTATATCTTTAATGATTAATCTTGGGCAGTCACTACTGCAAGAACAGCCTTCCGCAAAATCGCTTACCTTGATCCAGGTTCTACTGGTGTTAGAGTTACCCTCTACTTGATAGCTATAAGTAATGGTTCCATTGTTAATGCCTGGGGTTACAACGTCACCAGCTTGTAGTATATCATCTGTCACACGACTACTGATAGCTTCAGGTGTATTTTGAGTAGCAGGGTTTACTTCTTCAGTGCTATTACATGATACACATATAAAAGCAGCGCATACAAAAACTAAAAGGTATTTAAATACAGATTGCATAATGAATTATGTTTTGTTTGTTAATAAATGTTAAATAATTCAACACTAATACCTGAAGCTCCATAAGTTATGATTGTAGCCTCAGTAGGTTAGCGATGCAAAGGAAGAGGAAAAAAAATGGGGAGACTTGGACGTATGTATAGAAAAATTGAAGATATGTGTAAGTGTTTTTAAATTACTGTAATTGAGTATGTTATGTATTTGGTTGTTGGTATTTTTTTGGCGTCATCCCAAATTGTTTTTTAAAACAACGGTTAAAATAAGATACATCATTGAAGCCTGTCTGAAATGCAATCTCTTCTATCCGTCCACTTTGTTGTTGAATCAATGAAGCCGCTCTTTTTAGCCGAATGCTTCTGATAAACTCGGTAGTAGACATATTGGTCAAAGCCTTGAGTTTTTGGTGCAAACTAGAGCGACTCATGCCCATTTCCTGACAAAAAAGTGTAACATCAAAGGCGGTATTGTTAAGGTGAACTTCTACTATTTCAAGTGCTTTTTGTAGCAATGCCTCATCCATAGAGGTGGCAGTTACCTGCGAAGGTTCAATAGGTAGGTTGGGTTTAGTCAGGCTTTGTTGAAAAACCTGCCATAGTTTTTCTTTTCTGCCTATAATGTTTCTTACTTTTAGCAAGAGTTCTTTTGAGCTAAATGGTTTGGTAAGGTAGTCATCACTCCCGATTTCTAACCCTTTGAGCTTGCTTTCGGGAGAGGCTTTAGCCGATAAAATAATGATAGGAATATGGCTTGTTGCAGGGTTGTTCCTGAGTGTATTTACCAGCTCAAAACCATCTGTTTGAGGCATCATAATGTCGGTGATAATCAAGTCGGGCAACTGCTTGATTGCCCGCTCAATGCCTTCTGCCCCGTTGGTGGCTTCTATTACTCGATAAGTACCGATGAGCTCAGAGGCAATAAATTGCCGTAACTCAGAATTATCTTCTGTGACTAATACTGTAGGCAGGTTGATAGTACCTGGCTGGCTACCTGGCTCAGGAGAAGCATTTGCTAGTGGGGTAGAGGCTACTGGTGTACCATACAGTGGAGTATCAATAACTACTGAGATGCCCTCACTAGCACTGACTGAGGTAAAGGGGAACTTCACCACAAATGTACTTCCCTTGTTTTCCTGGCTGGTTACTTCAATGCTGCCTTCGTGTAGCTCTACCAGCTCTTTTACCAAGGCAAGCCCAATGCCTGTTCCTGGGTAGTTTTTGGTAGTAGAGCCATCTACCTGATAAAAACGATCAAATACAAAAGGCAAATCTGCAGGAGCAATGCCAATGCCTGTATCAGTAACAGTGATCTTTACCTCATCAGGGCTTTGCCACAAATGAACCTCTATGTTTCCTTGTGTTGGGGTAAACTTTAGGGCATTGCTAATTAAATTAAAAACTACTTTCTCGACCTTGTCGTGATCAAACTTATAGTGTAAAGCCTGATTTGATGCAGTAAGCTTAAGCTCAATGTTTTTTTGCTGGGCAAGCAGTTCAAACGATGCTATTACCTCTACCAACAACTGGTATAAACTGTTGTTACTAAGCTGCAAAGTCATTTTACCACTTTCCAATTTCGAGAAATCCATCAATTGATTGATAAGTCTGAGCAATCGTTGGGCATTGCCAAGTATCGTTTGTGTATACCTTTTCCCAGGCTCTTCTTGGTTATATTGTAGTAGCTTTTCGGCAGGTTCTACAATAAGCGTGAGTGGGGTCCTTAACTCGTGCGAAATGCCAGAAAAAAAGTTGGACTGTACCTGGTTCAATACTTTGAGTTTTTCGGCTTGTGAAGCAATTTCTTCTTTTTGCTGGGCAAGCTCATAAGTTCGTTGAACGACCACCTGTTCTAGCTTTAGTTTTTCTTTTACCAATGTGGCTGACCGCCACCTGATCACCCCCCACATCATAAATAACCCCACTATAATGTACAAGCTGATTGCCCACCAGGTAAGCCACATAGGGGGGCGTACAATGAGCAAAATGTTCTTAGGCAGTGACCATCCACTGTTAAATTTTTTAGCCCTTATCTCAATAATATAATTCCCCTGTTCAAAAGCGTTGTACTCTATTACTTGCTGGGGGACGTTTTTCCACTTGCCCTTATTCAAACGGTATTGGTACCTTATGCCCTTGGGGTAAGTATAGCTCAATGCATTAAAATAGATTTTGAGGTTAGAGGGATAATTAACCCTTAGTGTAGAATGAATCTCTTGTGGCACATCATTCAGTAGAAGCTGGTCTATGTATACCTTGGCAAGGGGAATTCTTTTGAGCGATGCACGAATGTCTAACACCGATATGCCTTTGCTTGTACCTACCCAAAGTTTTTGTTTACTATCAGCAAACAAGCAGTTAATGTCAGAGGCAATGAGTCCTGTTTTATGGCTATAATTGATAAAGCTTTGTCCATCAAAACACGATAAACCCTGAAGAGTGCCTATCCATAAACGGTTATATCGGTCAAACTCTAGTTGGGTACAGTTATTATGTATCAATCCATCTTTTGCTTGAGTAAAACAAGTGATTTGTCCATTTTTAAGGCGACACAACCCTGTTTTGGTACCTATCCATAATGCCCCATCAGGCGCTTTTTTTACCACATTTACATCATTACTAATCAAGCCCTGGCGAGTGTTGAGGGTATCTAAAAAACGTAAATTTGGACGCTTATGCGTATCAAAAGCCAGTAGACCTTGGTTAGAGGCAAGCCAGTGTTGCCCCTCATGCTCAAATATTTGTGAGACTATCAGCCCTTTTTTAAAATAATAATAAGGGACTTTGAACGGTGATTTTTTTGGGTAAGGATACCAAAAAATACTTTTGTTAGTAAAGCTCCAGAGGCGGTTTTGTTGGTCTACATATGATGGGTTATAAAAAGAAGCATTGTAGAGTTTTGTTGATGTCTTGTGTGCTACTTTATACAAAAATATGTTATTGGAAGTATTCAACTCTGAAGGAGCTACTGATGTCAAAACATTGTGGCGGCGATCTAAAAACATTCTAAGTACTTGATAGCGAGAGGAATGGTCAAGTACTTGTTGATTGACAAATTTCCCGTTTTGGTAGCGCACCAAACCATCAATAGTACCTACGTATATGTTACCAGCATTATCTTCTTTTACATTTCTGATAAAGACATTGGGTAAGCCATCTTTTTGATCGTAGTGTTGAAACAATGAAGGACTAATACAATACACTCCATCGCCGTTGGTAGTGAGCCATACATTATCTTCTTTGTCTATTTCTATGGCAACAGGGGTTGTTTTGAGCTTGAGGGCTTTTTTTAAATCAGTTAGTTCTTGAGTGGTTGGGTTGTAGCTATAAAACCCTCGATGACTAAATTTGTGATAGTTAGTGAGAAAGTAAATCACGCCCGAAGAGGCTACTTTTATGCTATAAATACTTTCATTGGGCAAATGATGGTATGTTTTATCCAATTGCTTTTGGGCATCAATTATCAGTATTTTGCCTTGAGTCCCCAACCAGTACCTTCCTTGGGTATCTTGCGAAAGGTGAGTAATAGAATCATTGCGAATAATGTTGCTGCAAAAAGGAGTAAAAATTTGGTCGTTTTGGTATTGCCAAACTCCAGGGAATTTGCCAAAAAATAAAGGTGTACCATCACTTGCCAAGTGTATTTGCACATTGAGTACATTGATCAGTTTTTTAGTTTGTTTCTTCTGCGCATAGGTAAGAGTAGTGTCGTGAGTAAGGTAAACTAAGCCAGAAGGACGATTGAGCCATTGGTTTTTATTGAGGGTGTAATGACGTACTGTATTACCTAAATCTGATAAAAATAGTTGATTTTTATCCTTGGCAATATAGGCTACCCTAAACAGAGGTTTGTTAAGCGTCGGTGTAAATACTGAATCGTCCTTTATACAGTTAACCCCACCTTTCCAACTACCCAACCACAGTACTCCTTGGCGATCTTCTACTATATCGATGATATAATTGCTCAATAAGCCATCATCAGTACGATAGACTTTAAAACTCTTTCCATCAAATCGTGCCAAGCCATCATCAGTACCAATCCAAATATACCCCTTACGGTCTTGCAGTAGCCCATAGCCTATGTTATGGGGCAACCCGTTGTCAGTTGTATAGTGTTTTACGTTGAACTGGGGCTGGGCAAACACCCCACAGCCGTTTAGTAAAAGGGTTGATAGTAAAGCTATAGTTACAGTAATTCTCATCAAAGAAGTAGTAAATAGTAGTAGTTTTGCTTGATAGATAAAGTTATTCAAAATAACTACATACAACAAGGCAGGTATATCTATTGTTGCCCAATAAATAACACTAGTGGTTTTTCTTGAACTTTTGCTGTTTCAGCTTTAAAATTCTTTTAGAGCTCGTTTAAAGCGGTTGTTTACTGGAAGTTTTGGTATTAGATGTGTCAAGCCGAACTTGATTCGTTTTTTTTGAGGTTAATAAGTTAGATATTTAGTGGTTAAGGTGTTAGACTTGATGGCTGGCTAAACAGCAGTGGACAGTACTGTATATTTAATGAATGAAAACAGGCAAATAATGCTACACCAGCATTATTTGCCTGTTTTGGAAGTTACAAGGCTAAGAGCCAACTTTTAGCTTCTTCTAAATTATCAAAATACCGGGTAGTGAATGGATTATCTTCAGCATCTTCTACGGTTTGTTCTATCGAAAGCTGGGTGACAAACTCTGTACTGACTAAAAATGCAGCTTTTGTCAAGCCAATGCTTAATAACGGAGGGAAGAATGCCTCATTAGTCCAAGCTTGGAGCTCAGGAGAAATGGGGAAGTTAAGCAGGCGAGTATCAATAATACTTCGATCTGGTTTAGCTTTCAATGTCGCCTGAAGGTAGTTCATCATCTCTGTTTTATAGATGCTTTCATCCATATCTATAGACTTAGATGACCAGGTGACCAGTGATGAATTACTTTGTTTGAAAAATTCTATTTGTATGAACTGACTTTCATAAATAATCATAAGGAATGAAATTAGGTGAAAACTGATTTTTAAGGATTAACCTTACCCATGAAGAGGACAAGTAATGAGATTTTGTTTTAGAAAAACGTATTGTTGACTTATAGGGTTGCTGTAAAAGCGAAGTGTTTTGTGATATTTTGCTATTTGCATAGGATAATAACAAGGAAAAGGCACATGTCCTGTCATTTTTTGAGTTCAATAGGTAAGCAACTCAACCGTTAAAATAGCTGAAACCACGCCCTGCTTGTATAAGTAAGGCGTGGTTTTAATAGCGTGTAAAGTAATATTTAAAACTACCAATCCATTGCTTCAATGTTTACTTCTGAGCTCCCACCAATCCAACAAGGCACATTGAGGATGACCGAAAATTGAGTACCTGAAATTTTTACAAATTTATCTACTGGCTGACAAAGTGTATTGAGTACTACGTTGCCATACTTATCTTTTATAACCAACCTTTTGCAACCGTTGGCATCGTCAGAAGGAGAGTAACAAGAGCAACCATCATCAAAACCACTTATTTTTAAGTAAGTTCTGTTGGCATTGGTAGCATTGCTTATATTATAACTAAAAGTTTTGACTTTAGTATCCACTCTGCCCCCTCTAATGCTGGCTGTAACAGTGTTGCCTACGGTCATTTCCTTAAAAGTACTTGTCAAATAAGTAATATTACAATCTAACGTTTGTTTACTTTTGGTTTGTGGCAAGTCATTGTTATCGGGTTGGGTTGCTTCTTTATTACAAGCCGTAAAAATGAATAATGTACAGAATAAAATGGGCAAATATTTAATCACAAATTTCATAATCAATTGTAAAATGAGATATAAAAAGCCCCCTGTTGTTCACAACAAGGGGTTAAATATTAATATTATAGGTAAGTAAATGCTACTTATTTACGGTTTACTACTAACCTCATAGATTTGGTAGCATTGTTTTTAGCATCAGTGATTACCATTTGGTACAACCCACCTTTGATGTGCTCAGGTATGCTCCATTCGTTGTCTATTTGAGTAGCCTTAAATGTGCCTACTTTTCTACCACTGACCAAGTCATAAAGCGTGATGGTAGCTTCCTCTGTCTCGGTAGGTAAAGTGACCGAAATACGTTCAGTAGTAGGGTTAGGATAGACAGCTACTTTTAGTTCTTTAATATCTTTGATAGGCAATGGCCATATCACAGGTTTTTTGTGGCAAACAGTCTCAATTCTGATTCCATCTACCATCAACTCTGCTTGCCCATTGCTTGGGTAACTGTTAAGTTGAGGGTAAATCCATAACTGAGAGTAGTTGTTATTAGCCCTAAAAATAATTGTTTTCTCTGTCCAGTTTGAGAAGTTCAAGCCAGAAGTATATAAGGTTTGTTGGCTACTTACCGATGGTATAGTAGATGAGGTAGATGTTCCGCTAGGCACATTGTTGGCAATTTTTATATAAAACTGTCCATCAGGATTATTGGTTCTTACCCAGAACCTGATCTTATAAGTTTTACCACTTTGAAGCCCCACATTCGTCACAATGCCTTCGCCTCTGCCAGAGTAAGACCACATCCACGCCGAACGACTTCCTTGTCCGGTAGCTCCTCCACCAATACTCGGCGTACCGTGCGATTGTTTCCAGCCAGTTACTTGCCCAGCCGAAAAAGCAAAACCATGGTTAGTACCTGTCAAACTCTCAAAGCTATAGTTAGGTACATATACAGAAACAGGAGTGCACGTAGAAATACTGATCCCGTCCATCATCAACTCTGCTTGTCCATTGCTTGGATAACTATTAAGCTGGGGGTAAATCCACAGCTGAGAGTAGTTGCTGGTAGCTGTAAATGTAACGGTTCTTTTGGTCCAGTTTGGAAAAACCAATCCTGCGCTGTAGATCGTTTTTTGACTACTGACCGATGGTATGCTACTAGAGGTTCCATTGGGTACACCATTGGCAGCTTTTATATAAAACTGTCCATCAGGATTATTGGTTCTTACCCAAAAGCTTACGGTATAAGTACGCCCTGCCGCGAAACTATACGGTTGAACAATACCCTCGCCTCTGCCAGAGTAAGACCACATCCAAGCGGAACGGTTTCCCTGACCAGGCGCTCCACCTGCAATGCTGGGTGTTCCATGCGATTGTTTCCAGCCAACTACTTGCCCTGCTGAAAAAGCAAAACCGTGGTTGGTTCCTGTAAGGTTTTCAAAACTACCATTAGTTTGAGCATAACCAGCTATGCAAAAGCATGCCATTGCTAAGAGGAGTGATAACTGTCGTTTCATAAGTGAAATATTAAATCTGGTTTTGTTTGAAATGATTGACCCTCATTGTTTACATAGATAAATAGTGCTAAAAAATAATTAAGTGTTTAGCACCGTTTTACCCGTTTTCCCAAGAGATTCACTGTACAATGTCTTTATATTTGACATTGCAAAAGTAGGAGGTCAAGCAATGGTTTTATACCAAGATTTAAAAAATAAAAACTTTGATAATCAACAGTTTGTGATTTTTTTTCTTAACTTTTTTGGCAAAGAATATTTGGAGTTGAAATTTAGGTTCGTGTCTTATACACTCAGCTTTTTTGCCAGTAACTTAAATATGGCTTCTTGTTCGAGTGTGTCCCAGTTGTTTGGAGAGTACCCTAAAAATTGCAATATTTTTTTTCTGTTGTTTTGTTTGAGGTGATCTCCTTCTTGTACATAGTACTTAAGAGTATTGATGGACATATCAAGCATACAAGCAAGGTTACGATAATGCCCATGCCGCCAGGTTTCCATAGGGTCCAGCAGGTTTTTAAATTGATTGTAAATGCTGTTAGTGGCTTGTACTTGAGAACGAGCCTGAGTAATGATTTGGTCAAGTATGGCTCTTTTTACCAAATGACCTTGGGTAATAGCGTCTAAATTCACTGATGAATACTGGTTAAGTTTTAAGTAAAATAAGTGGTTAGCCGGACTTCGTTACAAACCAACAAGTAAGTAAAAGGCAAGCCTTTCAACTTGCCTTTATCTTTCAAAATTTGAGTCACTTATTGAAGATAAATCATCACTGCTTTTGTAATATGCTTTATCTTATATCATCACTTATCTTGACTTTTAAGAGTGGGTTACCAACAGGAGATAAAAATCACTGTTTTTGCTTACACTTAAAAAGACAAGACAAGCTCCATACTTGCAATTTGTAGTTTGATAACCGACCAGTTATTTGTATTATTTGATGATGCAAAGGAAGGTAAAACCTGGTAGGGATACTTGGACGTATGTTGAAAAAAACCAGACATATCTGTAATTTGTATTAAAATGTTGTTTGTCGGTTGATTGTGAGGGGTATTTGCCAATAACTCATCAAAGTTACTGGTATTTTTTTGGGGTTACTCCAAATTGTTTTTTGAAACAACGGTTAAAATAAGATACATCATTAAAACCTACCTGAAACGCAATTTCTTCGATACGGCCACTTTTTTGTTTAATCAACGAAGCCGCTCGCTTAAGCCTAATAGTACGAATAAACTCAGTGGTAGATAAATTAGTAATAGCCTTGAGTTTTTTGAACAAGCCCGATTGACTCATGCCCATTTCTTTGCTAAATGCTGAAACATCAAACCCTGTATTATTGAGGTGTTCTTCTACTGTATCAAGCGCTTTTGTCAAAAAAACTTCATCCATAGAAGTAGCCGTTACCTGAGAGGGTTCTACTACAAGCTCTGGCTTGGCCATTTGCTGCATAAATGCCTCTTTTAGTTTTTCCCTTCTTTCCAGTGTATTTTTTATTCTAAGCACAAGCTCTCTAGGACTAAACGGTTTTGTGAGATAGTCGTCTCCACCAGTTTCTAATCCAGTAATTTTACTCTCAAAAGATGCCTTTGCCGATAAAATAATGATAGGTATGTGGCAAGTTTGTGGGTTATTTCTAAGTGTTCTTAATAACTCCAACCCATCAGCTTTTGGCATCATCAGGTCACTTATAATCAAGTCGGGCAGTTGGTTGCTAGCTTTTTCAATACCTTCTACGCCATCTGCTGCTTCTATTACCTGATAAGTAACGGCTAGTTCTGTCCTTATAAACTGTCGGAGTTCATGGTTATCTTCTACCACCAATACGGTATGACTTGCCTCAACTGGCAAAGGAGGTGGTGTTTGATCTTCTTGTGTATTTATATCTACTGGGTCGGTCAGCGTGAGAGCTGTTTCTTTTGTAGGAGCCATTGCTTTTGAAGAGTGACAAACAATGGGGAGTTGAATAAAAAATGTGGTGCCTTTATCCACTTCACTGCTTGCTTTTATATTGCCTCCGTGTAGTTCCAACAGTTCTTTTACCAGTGACAACCCAATACCAGTACCTTCGTGTGTTCTGGTTTGTGATCCATCTACCTGATAAAACCTGTCAAATATAAAAGGCAGTGACTGAGGAGGGATACCAATCCCTGTATCCGATACCTTGATTTGTACCATCTCCTCTTTTTGTTTTACTTCTATTGTAACCAAGCCATTTTCGGGAGTAAATTTCAGTGCGTTGGACAATAAATTAAAAAACACTTTTTCAAGCTTGTCATGGTCAAACTCACCCATTATCTCCTCTTGATGCAATAGCAACTTAAGACCAATGTTTTTTTGATTGGCAAGCAACTCGAAAGAATAGATAATGTTTTTCAAAAAAACGTGAAATTTACCTGTTTTAAGTTGTAAAATCAGTTTGCCGCTTTCTAGTTTAGAGAAGTCTAACAGTTGGTTAATCAGCTTTAAAAGGCGTTGGGCATTGCTTAATATAGACTTTGAGTGAGATTGGGTGGTAGTGCTTTCAGCCGAATGAAGTATTTGTTCGGCAGGACCAATAATGAGAGTAAGTGGCGTACGAAGTTCGTGCGAAACATTAGAGAAAAAATGAGATTTTATTTGATCCATTTCTTTAAGCTTTTCTGCTTGTGAAGCAATTTCTTCTTTTTGTTGGGCAAGCTCAAAAGTTCGTTGTACTACTACTTGTTCTAGCTTAAGTTTATCTTTTATCAGTTGTTGCGACCGCCACTTGACAATGCCGTATACCAGTAGAACAAAGCCTAAACCTACCAATACTTTGAACCACCAGGTATCCCAAAAAGGAGGGATTACCTCAAATACTATTTTAGTAGATGCAGACCAGACACTGTTAAACTTCTTGGCTCTTACTTCAAACGTATAGGTTCCTTTGGTAAGGGTGCTGTACTCTACAAAAGCTAGGCTGGTTTCTTGCCACTTATCTCCCTTGAGTCGGTACTGATAGCGAACCCCTTCGTTGTAGGTATAAGTCAATGCTGAGAAGTACAACTTAAGGGAAGAGTGATATTTAACCTGAAGGGGAGTATTTAATCTCTGATCAATGCCGTTGACCTGAATATCTTCTATGTATAGTTTGGGCGGTGCCGCCTTCTTAAAGGGTTTACTAAGGTCTAACCTGGATACTCCTTTACTTGTACCTATCCAAAGTTGTTTTTTATTGCTTAAAAACAAACAGTTAATATCAGAAGCAATGAGTCCATTTTTATGGGTATAGTTGATAAATTGCTTGCCATCAAAACGAGACAAGCCTTTAGAAGTACCCACCCATATAATACCTTGATGATCTACCAGTACCTGGTTGCAGTTGTTAGATACCAGCCCGTCTGAAGTGCCAAAACACGCTATGGTTCCATTGACCCACTTACATATTCCTTCTTTGGTGCCTATCCATAGTGCTCCTTTTTTACCTATGGCTACTTGGTTTATAAAATTACTGCTCAAACCATCAGCTATATTAAGAGTATCTGTAAGGGTAATCTCCAGACTATTATTGCTTAAAATGGTATGCTTAAAGGCAAGAAGCCCTTTATTAGTAGCTAACCAATGTTTGCCTTGGTACTCTAATACTTGATGGATCATTAGGTCTTTACCAAGTTTGCAGCTCTTGGTATAAAAAGAGTTGGTCTCAGAATAATCACAAAAAACAATAGTATTATCTTGAAATGTCCAAATTTTATTTTGACTATCAAGGTATGGGCTTTTACTAAACGACTGGATATTGAGTTTTTCAACTTTTTTCGTTGTATTCCTGAATAGGTGACTTTGTGAACCTTGCTTAATATTTTGTAAAATGCTAATCAATAATGATTGGTTTTTATCTTTTATTATGCTGTTTACTTCCTCTGAAGCATTTTTCCCAAGTAAATACTTTCTTGAAAAAACATTGTTTTTATAAACAAATACCCCATTGATAGTACCTACATAAATGTTTCCCTCTTTATCTTCATTAATTGTATTTACAAAAATATTTGTAAGTCCATCTTGTTTGTCATAATTGGTAAAAGGATGAGATAACATACAGTACACTCCTTCACCATTGGTAATAAGCCACACATTATCTTCGTGATCTACTTTTACTGCTACTGGCAATACCTTTAATCCAAGTTTGGATTTAAGGTCAACCGTAGTGGCTGTGGTAGGGTCATAGCTATAAAATCCCCGGTTGTTGAGATTGATATAGTTTGTAATAAAATAGATTTTACCTGAAGAAGTCACCTCTACATTGGTAATATTTTGATTGGGTAATCCCTTTTGAATCACCTCTACATTTTTTGCCGCATCTATTTTTAAAATTTTACCTTTACAGCTTACCCAATAAGTTTGGTTAGCGTCTTGAGAAATGTCGTATACTGTATCATTTTTGATTATATTAGGGTAAAAACGACTGAAAGTTGTGTCATTATGGTATTGCCATACTCCTGGAAGTGAACCAAATAATAACATAGCTTTGGTGGTAGTAAGATAGGCTTGGGTATAATCTAGTTTTCGTGTATAACCTGATTTTGAGTATTCAGACGGAGGTATATAATGGCTGTATCTAGGGAAAGAATCCTTGGTTTGGTACAGGAAAGTGGATTTTTTACGATGGCCAAACTTCCATTCATTGTTTTTATAAGTATAAGGGTATAGTGTAGACCTACGGTCAGATAGCCACAGTTTATCACCCTGAACACCTACATAAGATACTCGAAAAAGTGGGTAATCAAGTTTAGGGGTAAAAATAGAGTCGTTGTATAAATAGTTGAGCCCACCTTTCCACGAGCCAATCCATAGTTTACCCTCTTTGCTTTCTGTCAGGTTGATGATATAATTGCTCAGTAAGCCATCAGCGCTTCGATAAGTCTTAAAGCGCTTACCATTAAAACGTACCAACCCATCATCGGTACCAAGCCAAATATAATTTTTGCTGTCTTGGATTACATCAAACCCAATGTTATGAGGCAATCCATTGTCGGTAGTATATTGCTTGATATGAGGTGAATGTTGTAGTTGTGCAAAGCCTGATGATGAAGTAATAAACAGTAATAGAATGTAAATAGCTGTTTTAATATTCATTGAGTTAATCAATCGATTTTAGTGATGCCTTTTGTGAAATATCGTATAGTTTAGACCTTTATAATGGTTAATTTACGCATATCTGGCGTCATTTCTGAAATTTGACCTTATTTCTTTTGGTAAGTGTGAGCAATCTGCTAAATGCTTGTTTATCAAACTATTATTTTGCCAATGATGTTTCAATATGTAGTATAAATGAAGCTTAGGATGAGTATTTCTACACTCGAAATATTGACTGCCAATGGTTTATTTGTTGGTTTTACTACAAAATTTGGCGAATGACACATTGTTTTTGTAATATAATAAGATGCAAACGTTTAGATAGTTGCAATTTTATTATATCAATGATTAAATTAGCTCGACTTGTCACTAATCAATGTCAAACAAGGTTATATTGCATATTGTTTACTTTTGAATAAGCAATATAATCAAAGACTATAGACCAAATTACAGAAGATACCAATATGAGTTATATAGATTACTATCAGGTGTTGGGGGTAAGCAAAAATGCCAGCGAAGCAGAGATAAAAAAAGCTTACCGCAACCAAGCACGCAAATATCACCCTGATGTAAACCAAGGTAATAAGGAGGCAGAACGTAAGTTTAAAGAAGTAAACGAAGCCTATGAAGTGTTAAGCAACGCCGAAAAACGCAGCAAGTACGACCAGTATGGCAGTAATTGGAAAAATGCTGGAGCTGGGGGAGACCCGTTTACTTATGATAGTGAGGGCTTCGATTCACAATATTTCTCCGACTTTTTTAATGATTTATTTGGCGGTGGTGGTGGTTTTGGCGGGGGCAGACGTACCCGCAGTACCCGTGGCGAAAATATGGTGGCTGAACTCGAGCTCAACCTGCGCGATGTGTACCAAACCCACAAACGTACTTTAGATATAAACGGCAAAAGTTTACGCGTTACTATTCCGGCGGGCATAGATGATGGTCAAAAAATTCGTCTGAAAGGACAAGGAGCGCCTGGCGCTTTTGGCGGCGAAAAGGGGGACTTGTATATAACTTTTCGGATTCATCCCGATCCGGTATTTGAACGCAAAGGTGCCGATTTATATGCCGATGTGCCAGTAGATTTATACACTGCATTGTTGGGGGGAAATATAGAGGTTGAAACACTGGGAGGAAACGTGAAAATTAAAATCAAGCCCGAAACTGCCAACGGCACTAAGATGCGTCTGAGGGGCAAGGGGTTTCCTATATATAAACAAGAAGGTGATTTTGGCGACTTATACATTACTCTTAGGGTAGCTTTGCCTACCGACTTGAGCGAAGCCGAGAAAAACTTGTTTACTCACCTTGCCGATTTGAGAAAAAAATAACAAACAACAATACAAGGTCAAAATGTCCATAAGTTAAAAAAAGGCTTTCTGATACGTCAGAAAGCCTTTTTTTAAGTCATAGGTTAATTTGGTATATATGTATATGCTTGTTTTTTGCCATTAGGAGCCAAGCAATACAAACCACCAGGAACAAACTCTAGTGTGTATATAGTTTTACCATTAGGAAACCTCACCTTGACTATTGTTGTGCCTTCCATACCACTGATTACTTCTTTTGTACTCAATACCACCAGTTTGATACGCTTGGCGTTGCGTGAGGTATAATACCAATACTCAGCTACTTTAGAGTTATTTTTGTCAGACTTAGAAATAATGTATTCTGTAATACCATTACCATAAAAGTTGTGGCACTTGTATTTGTTACGCCATTGAGCCTGGGCGCTGATAGTACTAAAGAACATGCCTACCAGTAAGAGAAAAAATAGTTGTTTTGTCATCGTCATCATATTTAGTTGGTAACCGTTTTCTGGTCAAACGTTTGGTTCTCCAACTTAGTTAAGATCTACCTGACAAATCCAATAAACTGCCTTGTACTAACAAGGCAGTTTCATAAAACTCAGCATTAAAACTTTATTTAAGCAATTTATCAATAGTATTGTAACTCACCGAGTGATAGTTGGGGCGTGCCTTGGCATATATTTGCTTTGCCAATGCTTTGCCTTCTTCAGTCGTAATCATTGATTTGTACAAAGGCACCAAAAACTTACGACGACCTACATTTATCAAAAATTTCTCAAGAGCTGGGTACGCTTCGTTGTATCCACTGGGCACTGCCCGACTCAACCACTCGGCGGCTATCTCAGAGTTGCCCGATTGGGTCAATTTAAATGCAGCATCCAGTTCCTTAAGTTTTGCCAACTCTACCTTAGTAGGTAGCTTACGCAAAAAGTGTAACCATTCGTGGGTACTCCATTCTTTGGTATCAAGTTTTGCTGGATTTTTACCGCCTTCCCAGGCAGCATACGCCTTGTCAATATTTTCAAAACGAGTAGCCTTTACTTTAGGGCAGTTGGCAGGTAAACCAGGCTGATATACCCATTCGTCTAAGTTGAGCTTGGTTGCCTCCGGCAATGCTTGCTTCAAATGAACAAGAAAACCTTCGGTGTCCATAGATTGGAATTTATATTGGGCAAAGTAGTTTTTCAAAAACTCGTCAAACTTCTCTTTGCCCACAGTTTCAGCAATGAGTCTCAAAAAGAAATAGCCTTTTTCGTATGCAATGTCGTTCATGCCGTCGTCTGGGTTGCGTCCTTTGAGGGCAAGCTTAAGTTTAGTATCCTCTTTTTCCAGCTCTTTGACTGTTTCCTGCAAATCTTGGAGTCCTAACTTGGCAAGCATTTCAGCGTAAGACTCTCCCCGAAGTGCTTCCATAATTTTTCGTTCAAAAAATACCGTAAAGCCTTCGTTTAGCCAGAAGTCGTTCCAGGTTTTATTGGTCACTAGGTTTCCCGACCATGAGTGTGCCAGTTCGTGGGCTATCAATGAAGTAAGCGAACGGTCACCCGCCAAAATAGTAGGTGTAGCAAAAGTCAAACGTGGGTTTTCCATTCCTCCAAAAGGAAAACTTGGGGGCAACACAATTACATCGTAGCGTCCCCATTCATACTTGCCATAAATGCCTTCAGCCGCCTCAAGCATTTTTTCCATATTGGCAAATTCATAAGTACACTTGTCCAGCATGGCTGGTTCGGCATATACCCCTGTACGCTCGCCTATTTTACCAAAAGCCAAATCGCCCACCGATAAAGCAAGCAAATAAGCCGGAATAGGCTGAGGCATTTTAAAATTATACACTCCCTCAGCATTTTTTTCTACAGGGTTTTCTGCGCTCATCAATGCCATCAAGCCTTTAGGCACGGTGATCTTAGCCGAGTAAGTAAATCGAATACCGGGACTGTCTTGACAAGGTACCCAACTACGCGCCAAAATAGCCTGTGACTGAGTAAATAAGAAAGGGTGTTTTTTGCCCGCAGTTTGTTGGGGGCTCAACCATTGCAATGCTTCAGCTTGTGGGTTAGTTTGATAATATACGGTTACTTTTTTAGTATCAGGGCTAATATCTATCACCAACGCATTGCCTAAGTGTTCTATAGTGCTTTCTAATGTAAACTTGGCTTCTTTTTCATCATCGCCAATGGTTACTTTATTAATGCCTAGTTCCTTGGTATCTAGGTATAGCTCATCTGTTTTAGCTTTATTGTCTAAGGTAATAATAGCTTTACCAGCAATGATTTTGTTGTCAAAATCAACCTTAATGTCCAATGCCAAGTCAGTCATTACTGCTTCTTTAGCTTTGGCAAAAGTGTGTAC
The DNA here is from genome assembly GCF_000169175.1 of Microscilla marina ATCC 23134. NCBI lineage: Bacteria > Pseudomonadati > Bacteroidota > Cytophagia > Cytophagales > Microscillaceae > Microscilla > Microscilla marina. The sequence continues at coordinate 112,133 of NZ_AAWS01000006.1, read as the reverse complement.
ATCTACGCTTTTTAGTTCCATATTTTTAGTAGTTGAAGTAGCTCGAGAGGTATCTTGGGTTTTGGTAGAGTCACCATTCTCTTTATTATCATTGCTATCTCCACAGCTTACCAACACCAACAACAGCCCTGCGATACTCAGTAAATGAAGTAGTTTGTTTTTCATGTTTTTCAGATTGATTTATACTTTATGAAGGGGCAAATTAAATAAAATGGCTTAAATCGAGATGAATTATGCAGATTACCTGTTCATTTTTTGTGAAAACAGATGATGCCTAACGAAATATCGTTTACGTTACGTTATTTCGTATTAAAAAGCAATATTTAGAAAGGTGCATTTCCTGGAAATGGAAAATATTTGAATTTTATTGACTTGATTTACAGTGTTTTATGTTTTTATTTTAAAGTAAAAAAAATATTTTTGGTCTTTGGTTTGAATATTATGATAACCAAAGATATTTAATAAGCTTTGTGGTTAGGAAAAAAAAACGAGATTCTATTAGGGTCTCGTTTTTTACTTTAGGCTTATTTCTCACCTCTTCAGACCTGTACCAAATCAACTTCCCTTGCCTCTCATTTTTCCTTACCTTTGCAGTCTCACCATTTACCTATAAAAACATGACCATAGAAGAACTAAAAGCATTTTTTGAAGAGTACTCGGCATTGAGCATTAATGCGGTGAATAAAGAAGCAGGGTTAGGAAACAGCTATTTGCATGCTATTTTGATGGGGGGACGCCCTTTAACTCAAAAAACTTTAGACAAGTTAATGCCTGTGCTTGAAAAGTATGGATACAAAGAATTTAAAAAGGAAAAATAAGACGTGAAATTTATTTCTTTTTTTACTATCTTTGCAATGCTTTTGAGGTAAAAAAGTAGCCTTTGGGTAGTGACGTGAGAATCCCCCAAAGGCTTGTATTCAAATCAAAATAACTTGAACAATGCAAAGTAAACATGCTCCCTTGAATAATCAAACCCAATTGAACGTTGAAACCGCTCTTTTTGTCGAAAATATTCGCTATAGTCTTCAACGTCGCCTTGAAAACCTGATAGCATTGGGGCAAGACTCTCTCGAGCTTCTTCGTGAAAACCATTGTATAAATGCACGCGAAGCCGAAAATCATTGGGTACTCTTAGAAGACCACCTCCAGCTCATTCGCAACGATTGGGCAATGTTGGAATGGTTGCAAAAGTAAAGACATGAAAAAAGCTTCAGGTGAGGTGCCTGAAGCTTTGGTTTTTATATATGTATTTCTTTAGTAAAGATCTTATAGTTGCGTCAGTACTACCGACTTCCAACTAAAAACTCCCGACTATTTAGTAGCTATATAAAACAAATCTAAACTCTCGTCGGGGCGATCGCTTAGGTAATAGTCATCAAAATTGATTTGTGCTACCAGCGAATTATCCTGCTTCTGCAACTTCTTACGGTTCATTCTATTCAAAATATCGTAAGGTACCTGTAGTACCTGGCGTGGCAAACGATACTGTAGGTTAAAAACATCCCAACGAGTAATCTTTTCTACCGATTTTTTATTTTGGTTATAATAACCCATCACCTTTTCATTGCCTTTTACTCCGTGGGTATCTACCTGACTAAAATACTTCCCCATCAGCGTGGCAAGCTCTTGTGCAGTATATTCACGAATATGCCAAGGGTTACGCGTAAGCGAATATTTAATATTAGGAGTAGTGATCAAAGCCTTGCCACCTGGCTTCAGCACCCGGTTGATTTCCTTCAAATACAAATGATCGTCTTTGATGTGCTCGATTACTTGAAAAGAAACCACAAAATCATAAGTATTGTCTTGTAGCCCAGTAAAAGGAGGGATGTTTTGCGAAAGAAAAGTAAAATCTTTGTATTGTTCTGATAGCCAGGCTATCAACTTATCATTTTTGTCTATAGCAGTATACTGGTCACATACTTTTTGCAAAGTTTCCAGCCCACGACCAAAGCCACAGCCTATTTCCAGCAAATTGCCACTTACATATTTGATAGCCTCTTCGTAGGCAAAAGTCAATCTTTGGTGAACAGGATTGTCAGAAACTATCTCGTTAGATGTTATTTCGGTAGTCTTAAACATAGTAAATAATGTTTAGGAACATGTTCAAAATAAGTGTCGAGATTGAGGTCATAAACTCAAGGCTGACTGAGGCACTTTTTGCGGGCAAGGCAACATCCGGGGGATGTTGAGCCAGACCGTGGGATGGTACCACGGACAATAAAAGTAACGAAAGTCAGGAAAGAGGATGTGTTCTAAACCGGACAGTTATTGCGATCACGTTCCTTAATCAAACATTACCCGCATCTAACAGGGTGCAGCTACAGGCAAGTCTGAAAAAATAGATATAGAATGCAAAGTTACAAAGCATTGAGCACATTCTATCTATTTTAACGTTATTTAGCACTTGTAGTAGTGTGTTCTTCTTCCTCTTCTATGTCTTTCTCTATCCCTCTAATGCCCTTAAACAACGTGTTAAGAGCATTGATAAGCATGAGTACACCTATCAAAATAATGAAATGATCTTTGTGTAAACGTAAGTGAATAAAATCTTTGACAACCACATGCACCATGTCATAGATACTGACTGCAATTAATGAAATGCTCACAGTTAATTGGTAGATGGGGTGGTTGATGAGTTGATCGATGCCGTTTAATATTTTTTTCATATATATCCTCATTAGTTCGTAATGAAATTTAATAATAAATGTGGTGTAAGTCAATCAACCCATACAACAAAGTAAGGGAGCAATTAAAAATAGGATACTGGATTTTTGCTAGCTATTTTATTCTGAGACGCGGCACTTTTTAAAGTCATAGCAGAGCTATGGCTGCAAAAAGTAACAAAGTCTTGGGGCAAAAGAGCAGCTACAAAATGGGTAGGTTATTTCTTGTTTGCTCCCTAACCTTATACCAACACTTTAGCAGGCACTACTACATTCTTGATGTTTATTTTTTCGAGCAACTGTTCTTCAAGCAAATCTGCCCAGGTACGCAAGTATTTTACTACATCGTCGCGTTTGTTGTGCATGAGGTAGCGGTTGTTGGCAGGCAATCTCTTGAGCACTTGTTTGTCCGATAGTTTCTCAAGGTGTTTAAGATCGGTACGGGTAAGCCCGGCATTGAGCATCTCGCTGATGACTATGTCCATAGGCAAGTTGCTGGTGGGACAAAACTCTGAGGTTTGTTCCGACCAATCACCAAAACGGGTTTGCAAAGCATATTCGTGTATTTTGGCTTTACTAAGCTGGGTAATTTCTTGCGCCAGATTGCCACAGTTGCAACTGCCCATGTGCCCCCATTGGTAGGGAGCCCCTTTGGCAAGTTTATCCGCTGTTTTGCGTAAAGCCTCTATCAAAAATGTACTGGGTTGTGCCATAATATCAAAAAAAATAAGAGTTGGTTTTATATCTATGAATGATTTAAGTACCGAGGTAGAATTAAATATACCTAATGAGTAGGTGTAACAGCCATATTATGAGTGAGTTACCCTTGCCTGTCGCCTATAGTTAATTACTTGCTGCTACTTATAATTATATACTTTAACAGTTGTTTAAACCTATCTGTTTGCTCTTTTCTTAAGTTTTTCTGTATTAATGGCTTGCTTTCCGTTGATTTTTACAGCATAACAGTGTCTCACCTGTTTTAACTTTGAATAAAGTTTGTATTTACCTTTTGTGGCAAAGCCTCAGATACTCAACTGCTTTGTCTGTATGCAATGAAAGGAGATAGTTTTTTTTCAAAATACTGAAGGGAAATTGGTTGAATAGTTAAAAAGTGAATGTGGTGCCTGGGGTGGGTTAAGGAAGGTTGCAAAAGAAAAGCCCACTCTTATATATAAGCGGGCTTTTTGTCTGTCAATTGACAAATATTTTTATGTCATAAGTAGAGATTGTACAAAGGTGTTTAGTCTTCGAATGTAATTTCCATTTTAATGGTTGCATAGTCCCCTAAAATAGACTCTATTTTGTTATGAGAGATAGATTTTCTTTTAAGAAAGTCATAACGAGCATCCTTATATTTAATCTTTCTTTCAGGTGCTAGTTTAGGGTAAACATTGTCCAAAAAATGTTGGAAAGCATCCTCTAGGGTATCAAACTTTTTCATTTTAATCATCCTTTAATTTATTAAAAAAAATTATCGCAAATATTCTTCGTAAGAAATTAAATAATTACTTCAAAATCAAGTGCTTATATTGCAATTTTTAATATTTTTTGTTCCAAATAACGAAAAAAAGTGAAATTGTAGAACATCTCACTTGTTTTTGTTGGCATGAGCCACATGTAATTTAGTGCTTTACGCTATTTTTTATTCTTGTATTATTGCTGATGATCTTTCTTTTATATGGTGAGTCTCTTGCTCTCTAGACATTTGGTAGCTTCGAGCAAGTAAGTTTGACAGCAAGCAACAATACACCGTTGATAAATTATTTTTTTTTACAGCATACAAAATAGCTGTATAGAGCAAGTATTGGTCTTACCCGTCATCATTATTTTAAAGCTATTTGATATTAGGTAAGGCTTAATTACCTGTTGTATGCAATAATAAATCAACAGGTATAAAAGCACAGCAGGGGTGAATTGAGCAAGGTTGTAATTTACAAGGATTAAAACCAAAATTACCTATTTTTTCCACAAAGAAAAATAAAATCAATTTTATTGAACTTTGTTCAGCTTTTGCTTAAGTTTTTTATCCCACTCTATAATACTTCGCTTGTTCTTGTTAAGCATTTGCCCAATCTCCCACTGACTAAAACCTTCTGACAGTAGTTTAAGGTATACTTTTTCTTGTGCACTCAATGTGACATCATTGGGTAGGTTTTGAGTATAATGTTTCAGGGTATCGTTCCCCAGGTGGGTGTTGAGCAATGATAATATTTTTTCAAACTCGTTTTGCTCTGCCAAAGAACTCAATAGTTTGGTATTTAACTTTTGGTTGGTAATCATTAGTTGCGGTTGTTCTGCAGGAGGAGGCATTGCCTGTTTTTGCTGCAATTGATACCACCAAACTATACCGCCCAACATGATGAGGATGATCATAATGCCCCAAAAAATCCATCGTTGTGTATTTTCGTTACTTAGTTGGGTTTCAAGAGTAGGTTTTGTCATTCTCAGTTCGGCGGTTGAGTATACTTTACTCAATAGTAGGCTGTCTTGTTTTTCTATAAGCAAATGTGTACGAATGTATTTTTTACTTGCTTGCTGTTTTTTGATTTTGTATTGATTGATTAGCCCCAGATACACCTCATTTTTAGTACGTTTGTACATTTGCATGGCAGCATTGCAGGCGTCCTGGTAATCTTCCCTGATCATTTCTGTGAGTCCTTTTTGGTCAGCCATGTTTTGTGCGTTGTTACGAAGCAAACTAATGACTGAATCATATTTATTGAATCCTTGCTTGACCTCCCTAATGTTTTGCTGAAACAAAGCAATCATAGCTTTGTAAAACCAATACATGTTTTGCAAATTCAGGTCTTGATAGTGTATTTGTTGAGCTTTATTCAAGTAGTATTTACCAAATTTAAACGCCTTTTTTTTGTAATAAATTTGCGCCAACCGAATGTTGTACAAAGCTTTATGGTAAGTCTCAAGGTTAGGTTGTTGCAGTGCTAATTGTGTATAATGTATGGCAGAATCGGGCGAAATTGCTTCATAAGCAAAACTAGAATTATAATACGCCATAGCTTGAGTGCGAGGGAAGTATTTTTTCCTTAACTCAATTGATTTGCGATGATAGTGTAAAGAAGAGTCAATCCATTTGATAGAAAAAGTGTCTGCCTGGCTTAGGTTATAAAACACATTCCCCAACGACGAATAACTGTTCTTGAGATTGCCCAGTTCCCCTTTTTTTTCTGCATGTTTTGTTACCCACCTAGCTAACCTTAAAGCAGTGTTATACTTCTTCTGACGACGATAGGGAGCTATCATTGCCAGTCTGACTTTGTTTTTACTTGTTTCGTTGGTATAAAGCTTAAGCGATTGTTGATAGTAATGAATAGCCGTATTGTTCCACTCTTGCGCTTTAGCCATTTTTCCAAGCAAGCAATATACCTCAGCCCTTTGATCATTATTGCTGGCAGATAATAAAGCTCGGTTGGCGAATATTTTTGTACTATCCGGGTATTTGTGTCTGAGTTTTCGAGCTTTTTCGTAATTTTTTTTGTAAATTTCAGATGTATTTACAGATTGTGCTTTAGCTGAGGTAAAGAACCCTGATAAAACACCCAATAATACAAATACACCATTTATATTGTACACTTTTAATTCGTTGCTTAAAGATGAAAAATTCATTCGAGTCATTCACAGATTGTGAGCTGTCAGAGTCACAGTTAGCACTAACTTCAGGCGGTAAATGCCCTTGCCCAGAAGATCCTGGTGGGTCTTCAGATGCAGGTAATAATACTACCAGTGGAGGTGCTATTTATTATTACTACTATTAATAAAATACAGTTGAACAGCATTACTCCAGTGATTTCTATTCAGCTATATTTTTGCTATTGATCAACAGTAAATTTAACTCTGCTAAGTTAATATATTTAGCAGAGTTTTTTATGATTTTTTTTAGATGCTTTTTTCAATACTCACCACTACATACTTAGAGGTAGGCGTATTACTTTTCTTGGCTACGCTATTAATTGGTACCAATACGTTGGCTTCTGGGAAATAAGTAGCAATGCATCTTTTAGGAATGTCAAAAGGTACTACCAAAAACGCTGGTGCCACTCTTTGCTCTCCCTCATAGTTACCTTTTAGGTTTACCTGTTGTTTGCTTACCAGTCCCATTTCTTTCATATCTTCCTGGTTCATAAGCACTACCCGACGTTCATTGTAAATGCCCCTGTAACGATCGTCAAGCCCATAAATAGTTGTGTTAAACTGGTCATGGCTGCGGATAGTCATCATAATAAACTCATCGTTGGCAAGGGTATTTTTAGGTATAGGGTGTACTGTAAAGTATGCTTTGCCCTGTATAAATTTACGTTCACGCGCCACATTGGGCAAGTTAAAACCATTGAGCTGCCTTACCCGTTCATTGTATTGCTCAAATCCTTCAATAGTTGCTTCTATATGGTCGCGTACTACATCATAATCATGCATCATTGCTTGCCAATCTACTTTACTTTGTTCAAACGTGGCTTGTGCCAACCGTGCTATAATGGCAGGTTCGCTCAATAAGTGTGGCGAAGCTGGTTTGATACGTCCTCTACTTTGGTGTACTACCCCCATAGAGTTTTCTACAGTGACAAACTGTTTTCCTGATTGTTGCACATCTAGTTCAGTTCTACCCATACAAGGCAGTATCAGGGCTTGCTTTCCGGTAACCAGGTGCGAACGATTAAGCTTGGTAGATACTTGTACTGTAAGGTGACAGTTTTGCAATGCCTGGGCTGTATATACAGTGTCAGGAGTAGCTGATAAAAAGTTGCCCCCCATCGCAAAAAAAACTTTACCTTTACCTTCATACATTGCTTTGATCGCATCTACTGTATCATATCCATGCGCCGAAGGGGGCTTAAAACCAAAGTGCTTTTCTAATTGGTCTAATAAATCTTGAGGAGGTTTTTCCCAAATGCCCATTGTACGATCACCTTGTACGTTGCTATGTCCACGCACCGGACAAGTACCTGCTCCTTGCTTCCCTATGCTACCTTTGGCCAGTAGTAGATTTACTACCTGTTTAATCATTGCCACCGAGTTGGGGTGTTGGGTAAGCCCCATTGCCCAACAAACAATAATGCGGTCATTGTTGCATAACAGTTGGGCAGCTTCCTCAAGTTGGGTTGGGTCAATACCGCTTTCGCGAATACATTGTTCTAAATCTACCGATTGAATATCAGCCCAAAATTCTTCAAACCCCTCAGTGTATTGATCGATAAATTCCCGATCAAACACACTACCTTTGTTTACAGCTTCTTGGTTTGCCATGAGTTTTAGCAAGCCTTTCAGCAAAGCCATGTCACCATTGATTCGAACCTGCAAAAAAATGTCACTTAAGGCATCTGCTTTGCCAATCCAACCACTTATTTTTTGAGGGTTTTTAAATGCCTGAAGCCCAGTTTCGGGCAAAGGATTGACATGTATTATTTTAGCTCCTTTTTGTTTGGCCTCCTGTAATGCCGATAACATGCGAGGGTGGTTGGTACCAGGGTTTTGTCCTATGACCAGTATTACCTGTGAGTGATTAAAGTCTTCTAATGTAACCGAGCCTTTGCCTATACCCAAGGTTTCGCTCAATGCAGCCCCGCTAGATTCGTGACACATATTAGAGCAGTCGGGCAAATTGTTGGTACCAAACTGCCTGACAAATAACTGATACATAAAAGCAGCTTCGTTGCTGGTGCGTCCCGAAGTATAAAAAACAGCCTCATCAGGAGAGCTCAAGTCATTGAGTTCTTGAGCAATCATAGCAAACGCTTCCTCCCAGGCGATGGGTTCATAATGTTGGCTATTGGTTTTGAGCACCATAGGGTGAGTAATACGACCGCTTTTGCCTAACCAATAATCAGATTTTTGGGAAAGCTCGCCTACACTGTATTTTTTAAAAAAGGCAGGATCTACCCGCTCTAGAGTAGTTTCTTCGGCTACTGCCTTTGCGCCATTTTCGCAGTATTCGGCAACAGCTGAACGAACTTTGGGGTCAGGCCAGGCACAGCCAGGGCAGTCAAACCCTTTCTTTTGATTAAGGTTGAGTAGTATACGATTTCCTCTAAATATCCCCGATTCTTTGGCAATGTGGTGAAGAGCAGATTTGACTGCTTCTGCGCCAGCAGCTACTTCTTTGGGAGGCTTAATTTTCAGTCCGGTAAATTCTTCAGACGTGAGTGGGTTTACCTGACGATTGCTATCTATATTATTCATGTTTTATTGATCGTGTGCTGTATTTTTCTGATATGTGTGCTGTTGTTTACACAATTTAGAAACATTTTCGTAATAATTTCTCGTTTTTAGCTGGATTTTGCGTTCATAGATGGGGCAGTACTTTGGGTACTTTGATAGGATACAATGTTTTATAGGCGGCTTTAGGTGTGTTGTATAGGGTGAAGTGTGATGTTGTATTTATGGAGTAAATTGTTTGTATTACATTTTATTGTTCCTTTCCAGCTAGGTCTATCACGCTTGCTTTTTTATTACGACTTACCGATGCTTTCCCATCAAAAAAGTCTTCGGCATAACCATACTGTATAGGTGTAATTTCTTTGCCCTTTGGAGTAATATATCCCCATAAGCTATCTATTTTTACTCTAGCCCGTTTTTGGGTAAAAGGCATTATTTGGTCATATTTGAGGGAGGTTACCTCCTTACCCTGGTGATTGATAATGCCCCATTTATTATTGGCAGTAACCAATAGTAAGTTGTGTGACAATGGTTGATAATGGTCGTACTTAAACGCTGTAAGTGGTTTACCAGTAAGGCTCAATATGCCTGTTTTTTTATTTTTGATTGCAGCAAGTGCTGTTTTGTTTGGTAATGCCTCGATAAAATCGTACGCTATGGCAGTACGCAGGGTGTCTTTATACATCACACCATACTTTGGTCCTTGTTTTACTATATACAACTGTTCGTTTACTGGTATAAGAAGTTGCCCTTGCTTGTTTACAAAACCTTTGTGTTGTATTTGTTTGCCTTGAGCGTTAGGCACAAAAAAGGTAACCTTTGCTTTGCCTTTGTCAAAACTACTGGCTTCGGGATAAACCAACGGAACCACTACTTTGCCTTGAGTGTTGATAAAGCCATACCAGCCATTTTGTCCCACAAGTGCCCGTTGTTCGCTAAAGGCAAGCACTGTATCATACTTCAATGCCGTAATTTCTTTTCCAAATTGGTTGATTACTCCCCATTTACCGTCTTTTTTTACTTGCACAAACCCTTGCAAAAAATCAAGGGTTTGGTCATATTTTGCTGGAGTAAGTGTATTGCCTTGTTGGTCTATAAAACCATATTTGTTGTATACAAAATAGCGAGCAAATCGCCCTTCAAAGTCTTCTAAAGTAGGATATTTCAAGTTTACCCTGATGCGTCCAGTAGAGTCTATGGCCCCCCAGTAGCCATCTTTTTTCACCAATGCCCGGTTATTTTTAAAGTCCCGTACCTCATCATATTGTATAGGCGTAATTTCTTTGCCTTGACGGTCTATAAATCCCCAATATTGCCCATTGTCTAAGCTAACCAAAGTAAACCCCTCGTGAAAATCACCTATAAATCCATATTTGAGAGAGGTAACAGCTTGCCCTTCCCGGTCTATCAGCCCAAAAACCTTCTGGGTATAACCTTGTTCGTCTTTACGGGTTTGGGCTACTTTGGCAAGCCCTTGTTTGAAAGATTCAGCATAATCGTATGTTGCCGATACTACAATTTCTCCTTTAGTATCTACAAACCCCCATAAGTAGTGTTTGGCTAAAGAGTCTTTGTTGTCTTTTACTTCTACGCTTATTCTTGCTAAGCCCTCTGAAGGCATATCTATGCTACGAAACTCAATAGGCACTACTATTTTTCCTTGGGTATCGATGAGTCCTTCCTGGTTGTTTATATTCACAATAGCCAAACCACCTTCAAAATCGCTTGCCCAATCATAAGATGGCTTAATTACTTCTTTGTTTTGTTGGTCAATAAATCCATATTTCCCTTTGAAAAAAACTCTGGCAAATCCCCCTTGGTGTTTGTATACTACTTCATACTTTAGTTTTTGGGTCATTTCCTGGTCTACTTGCAAAGCTGCCTTGCCTGATGTTTTAGTAGAGTCTACAGGAGACTGGTTGGTTGTTTTTGTAGAACACCCCAACAGTGCTCCAAACCACAAAAGAGCCAAGAGGGTAATTAGCTTATACCAAGAGGCAAAAAGGCTATGTAGAGCATAAGCTAATACTTGATGTAGATAAAAGAGGACGTTATTTTTTTGCATTTTTGTTTAACATCTTTTTGCGTGCTTCAAGATAGTTTTTTTTCTTGACTTCGTTCTGAGGGTTTTCTCGGTATTCAATAAACTTTTGGGCAAACTCAGGTTGGTCACGGTAATAGAGTTGGATCAACTTAGACAAAGGTGTTTGATAAAAGGTAAGTGCCAGTGTAGCAATGAAGATCGATTTGATCAGGAGTTTTTTGAAAAAAAATTTTCCTTTGAGTACCTGAGCAGCAATAAATATTGTGTATGCCATGAGTATAAACATACTAAAGCCTAAAAAACGAGTGTCCCAAAGCATACTTTTGAACAGTACCCCCAAGGTGTTGATGGCAAATAAAAGGTACCCTAACTTGTAAAGAGGAATAAAAAAGCGGTCACTGGCAGCAGTAGGCTGATCATTGAGTAAAGCAGGGCGCAAGCCTTGCCTAAAATAAATGAGGGATAAACCCAGTAAGCCAATAATGAGCACTGGAGTACCCCAAAACACCAAGGCTATTTTTAGAACAAAACCAGTGATACTTAAAAGTATAAAAATAAATTCGGTAAGAATAAACGGTTTCATTATCTGTTATTTTTGGGGATCAGAATATGGATTTAAACAAGCGCTTAGGTATTTGACACGAAGGTACTACCATTTTGCTGAATTTGCCAGCCTGAGAGCATTAGGTGCAGGATAACCGAAGAAATAGGTGAGGTGGTTTTGTAGTTGGTATGCAGGCTTTTTAAGCAGACCTACTTCCCAAGCATTTTGCTTTTAAGAGGTGAATAAGTGTTAAGAATGAGGAAGGTTTGATGGTGTGTGTCCTAAAGATTTAGTGAATAATATCTTTTGTTGCCAAAACATTGCGTAGAGCAACCAGTTGATCAACTGCTTCTTGTGGGGTTTTGCCAGTGGTAGCAATCATACCCCAACAGTCGGGAACTATACTAATGACTTCCATTTTGGAAGTTGCCTCAGGAAAACATTCGGCCACTATTTGTCGAAATTCGGGCAGGGTAAAATCAATATGAGGGTGTATGACCAATGTTGCTCCATATAGCCCTTGAGCAAGCACGTTTTTTTTATCCATAAATGTACGCAAACATTCAGCTCCGTTAAATGAGAGGTTAGGGTCTTGTACTCCCAACATTATTTCATCGCCAAAATGTCCACCTAAACGACCAATAGCAAAGTCGATTCCAGCAATATTTAAACCAGCAATATGTTGCCGAAACCCACTGACCAACGCCTGCATTGTGTGAGTAATGCAGGCATAATGCTCAGCTGATATATTCAATTTGGCGGCTTGTTGGGCATCCAGGTATAAGTTTCCCTTCCAAGAAGTGCCTTCCATAAACTGTAGGGTAATACCAGGAGCTTGTTCGCCTTGGCGTATATGTGCTGAGGGGGTAGTTTTTAGGGTAAAATCATTTACTACAGTTTCTAAATACGTAACATGAGCTTCGAGTAAATAGTCATCGCCGTAGGTGTAAGCCTCATTTGCCAGTTGGGTCAGTAGCGCAGCATTAGCTAAAGGTATATTGGGAGTAATGCGTGCCCCATCGCCTGAGTTACAGGCTTTAAAACAACCTGTAGTAAGTCCATAGCGACTTTGAAGTAGCTGTGCTGCCTGTTGTATTTGCTTGGCAAAATGAGCTTCATCACAATTTTCTCGATTAATTATGTAACCAGGCAAACGGGGTATTTCTACCTTGAGTTTTTGGTAAACGTCAGCAAGTTGTCCTTCACTTGCCAATGTTTCTTTTACAGTTTGTTGCTTGATTTTTTCTGTGGGTATGCTCAGCGCTTGTTTTACCGAAGGGTACAGCACTTTCTTATTGTTCCAATGTTGTGAAACCTCAGGTAAGTTGCTGTCAATTTTGAGTTGGTCAAGCTCTGCCATTCGCTTAAGCCATACCAAAAATATTTGCATTTCCTGCTCAAGTGCATATACCCTTGCCACTGTATTGGGGTGGGCTGTCAAAAAATCAATTATCTGTTCAATGACAGGTATTGGAGTTTCAAGATGTTGTTTTGCCAATACAATCAAAGCTTGTGAAAGGTAATAGTAATCGATGTTTGTAATACAGGCACCTTTCACTTTTTCGGTTTCAATGGCAGTTTCCCAGGCAGTTACCCTGCCTACACACAAGTCACCTGGTTGGGTAAAATACACCGACTGTACCTCCTTATAAGTAGTGTAGTCTAAGCCTGGTACTTCTTGTTGAAGCTTGTTTAAATCGTCTAAAAAAGTATTAAGGTCAGGGGTAGTAGAATGTAAAAATAAAAAAGTGTTGGCATCAGAAGGTTGAGTAACCGAAACAAGCTCTTGGGTGACAACCTGTGCCAGGTCAGACAAAGCTACTCCCAATAATAGTTCGCATAGGTCTTCTATCTCATAAGCTCTTAAAACCAGAGGTCCTGTATAAAACCCTTGCCAAGGCAACACCTCACCAGGGGATACTCTTACATTCCATTGATAATTTAAAAATGTTTTTGGATCAAAGTGATCTAAAAACACTTTCTGATAGTCAAACATTCGTAATTATTAATTATTAACCAACGGTTTACGGCATTTTTTAATCAACTCAGAAAGTCATTTTTTTGCCCAAGAAACCAGCTCAACCTTGCTTTGTTTTTTACAACAATATAAAGACAACCAACTCCTAAATTACGCTAAAAATTGATTTAAATTCTAACGAGCCCTCATTTTAAAATCTTTTTTTGGTAATTCCTCATTAGGAAACAGAATATTTTGATGTTAGTCTTTTTTTGCTCCAATAAAATGTTAAAAACAGCATCAATCACGCCAAAAGTCACTGCTGTATACCTCCTACCTTCGCCTTAGGAACATATTCAAAATAAGTGTCGAGATTGAGGGCGTATACTCGACTGAGGCACTTTTTGCAGTCGTAGCCATAGCTACGGCGAAAACCGATGGCTGCAGCCCTGCTGCGCCGAGCTCTGCCAAAGGCTAAAAGTAACGAAAGTCAGTAAAGATAACCGCAGAACGAAGTTCAAGCTCTGCGAAGCTAATATGTTCTAAACCGGACAGCTTCAAAGTCCCGATTTCTTATCGGGGTTATTGTTGAGGGCTATGCCCGAAATCCCGTTTACGGGGCGATCATGTTCCTTAACAAACAACGGTTTTTATGTTTACACAGTGGTAAGTTGGTATTAGGGTATAGTTACGAGGCTATTTGAGCTTACATGTGGTTTGGGGTTATATAATAGTTTAGAACCACCCAAAGCTCTATCATAGAAGTGCCTATGGCTAATCTAAACAACAATAGCTCTATACAGGTATGGATAGAATACCCGAAATAGTTTAACTTTGTACTTGATACAGCAAAAACTCCCCAAAATATGCAAAACATTAATGAGTATATAGAACATACCAACCTTAAACCTACCGTGACTTACGAAAGTATAGAAACATTGGTGGAAGAAGCCGTTATTCATAACTTTATAGGAATATGTGTACCTCCTTATTGGGCAAAAAAAGCCAGGCGTGATTTAGGCAAAGCCCCTGTGCAACTGGTTACTGTGGTAGGATTTCCTTTTGGCTACCAACGAGCCGAAGTAAAAATGCAAGAGATAGAAAGCGCCTTAAAAGAAGGGGTAAATGAGTTAGACATTGTAATTAATATCTCTGCAATCAAGTGCAACGCTTATGCGTGGATTAAACAGGAGATGGCTTGGTTTTCTCAAGTCATTCATGCCGAAGAAGCAATGATGAAGGTCATTCTTGAAACTGCTTACCTGAATGACCATGAAATAAGGGAAGCAAGCAAGGTGTGTGTAGATGCCGGGGTTGATTTTATGAAAACATCTACGGGGTATGCACCTGAAGGCGCAAAGGTAGAACATATTCGTTTATTACGTGATATTTTGCCCGATACTGTAGGCATCAAGGCCTCTGGGGGAATCAGGTCGTATGAAAAAGCCCAGGAAATGATTATTGCTGGAGCAGATAGAATTGGAACCTCATCTGGTATTAAAATCGTAGAAGAGGCGTTGACTAAAGATGTTAAAAGCTAAATATTGAACTGCATACTGACACAATTGTGTGAATTTCTCAGTATCTATAGGGTAAGTAACATAGGTAAATGAAGCAAGAAAGAGCCTTGATTTATTGTAGCATGAAGATTCTCCTTTTATCTTTGTCACTGGATTTTAATATATCAAAGGTTAGGTGGATTTTTTAAATACATAATTAACTGATAGTCAGTAGTAAAAGTTATCTGGGCTCATCATTTTAATTGTAATATGATGATAAATTAATTTTCTTTAAGATATGATGAATTTAGAGATTACCAACCCCCTCTATTATGGTGTTCCCTTCTTTTTTGTGCTAATCATTAGTGAGTACTTGCTTACTTATAAACACGACAAGGACCACTATAATGCCAAAGACTTTTGGAGTAGTTTTCAAGTAGCAATTACTTCGGGTATTGTAGCTATCTTTACTAAAACCGCTTCTATAGCAGTGTTTTATATGTTATACAAAGGTTTTGCTGACTTGCGGGTTGAGTGGTTGGGTTACCAATATATTGACTGGACTATCTGGTGGGTGTGGGTATTGTTAATCCTTGCCGATGACTTATGTTTTTACTGGTATCATCGCCTGAGTCATACTGTAAGGGTGTTGTGGGCAGCCCACGTGGTGCACCATTCTTCAGAGCAATACAATTTTGGTAATGCCATTCGCAACGGTATTTTTACCCTATTTTATAAGTCACTGTTTTGGTTGTGGTTACCCATTTTAGGTTTTCACCCAGTAATGGTTGTTACAGTAATGGGGGTTAGTACCATTTATCAGTATTGGTTACATTCTTCTAAACTCCCTAAGCTGGGTGTTATGGAAGAGTTCATGAATACTCCTAAGTTACATGCAGTACATCACTCACGAAACATTGAATACCTTGATAAAAACCATGCAGCCATTTTTATGTTTTGGGATAGATTATTTGGTACATACAAGGCGTATGACGACAATGTTCCGGCAGAGTTTGGGGTAATTAAAGGGCCTAATTCTAACAAGTTAGTCAATATCGTTTTTCACGAATACCGTGATTTATGGCAAGACGTGAAGAACGCTAAAACTTGGCAAGATAAGTTTATGTATTTGTTTTCGCCCCCAGGCTGGAGCCCTGATGGATCAACCAAAACAACCAAACAAATTCAAAAAGAGCTTGAGCAAGAAAAACAACTTGCTTAGGAGCTTAGGCAATCATTGTGATAAATTTTTAAGCCATTTGAACAAATAAACAATACTGTCCTACAAACGGTTTCTTTATATAGTGCAATTTTCACCTCAGACAGGCTCAACCGATGCCTGTCTTTTTTTGCCCCTATATTAGCTTTAACAAATGCTTAGGGCTTGATTAACACCTGCTTAACAACCATTATCAGATTAATGTACGTTCTTTGAATAAAAGCATGTTGTTACATGTATAATAATGTATACAATATACCTGTTACCAAGAATCTAGAACCCATCAAAATAAATGAAGAAGTTATTTATAATAATTTATACGGCTATGTTTTTATTAGGAGGATGTCTCCAGAAACCAAAGTATGCCGTCACTACTTCGCCAGCAAACACTAACTTTCAAGTGTCTAAAACCAATCAGGAATGGAAAGAAATTTTAAGTCCATTGGCTTTTCATGTAATGCGTGAACAAGGCACTGAAAAAGCTTTTTCGGGCAAATACTGGAACCATAAAAAAGGGGGCATATATACTTGTGTTGCTTGTAAAAACCCTTTGTTTTCGTCTAAAGCTAAGTTTGACTCTGGTACTGGTTGGCCAAGTTATTGGGCACCATTGTCCAAAAAATCGGTCAATGTAAAAAAAGACTATAGCTATGGTATGGTACGCGAAGAAGTACACTGTAGTGCTTGTGGAGGTCACTTGGGGCATGTGTTTCGTGATGGCCCAGAGCCAACCCGTTTACGTTATTGTGTCAATTCGGTGGCACTGGACTTTAAAGAGAAGTAAAATATATTTTTGATATAAAAACTATCACTAACGTCAATCATTTTGTTATTTTGGGTACTGGTGTACAAGCTGCCAGTACCTTTTTTTTTAAAACAGTGAAATACTGTAAGTGATCTGGAAAAAAGAAGATGTGCCAATTCAAGAAAATATATTGTTCTCAGACGATTCAAAAAAAACGGTGCATAGCCAAAGCTATGAAGCTTTTTTTTTGAGAAGAATGAGGGCAATAGATACACTTTAATGGCTCAAATTATTTATGAAAGATCACTAATGATCAAATAGCTTTTATTTAGTTTTACTTGCCGCTTGAGAGTGCAGTTTGGGTTTACGCTACCTCGAAAATAACTTTTAGAAACCCAATCATCAGCCAGGTGTTGATGTTATATATTCAAACACATTTTTGATGTGATGTTTAAGTTTTGACTAATTGTTAAACCCCAATGAAACAACTGATTGGTTATTGTTTATGTTTTTTGTTGTCAGTACTACTGGTTTGTTCAGTATATGCTCAAAACCAACGCCTGGAAGTCCCAGTACGCATAGGGTTTGACGACTTATATATGGCTCCCATAGGCCAAAAAGGAGTGGTGGTGTTTAACAAAACCCGTAGTAATGTGGGCAAAGGGTTTGTAGAATATGTATTTAGAAAATATGACCATCACCTAAAAACAGAGTGGACAATCAAAGGAGTAGTGAAAAAGAGTTTGCCTTTTATTGATTTTGCTTACTCTACCAATACCCTGTATTTACTATTTGGTAAAGCACAAAGCCGCACTTATCAAGTGGTGAAGGTAAATGCCAATGCCGGGTTTTTAGAGAAGTTTGAACTATTCCTGCTTGAAAGGTTAGAAGTAAGTCATTTTGCTGCGTCTCAAAACGATTTGTATGTAGGAGGCATGCTACAGGGGGAGCCAGCCATGTTACATACCAACTTGATCCTTAAAAAAACGAAAATATTACCATTAAGCTTTAAGGGGAGAGCTTATGTAGAGGCTGTATACCTCGATACGCTCAACAATTTTGTAAATGCCACTGTAGTAAGTGTGCACCGGGGCGAACCTACTGTTTTGCTTAAGTCATACCAAAAAGGACAAGAAGTAAGGAGCATTAACTTGCCTAATCAAAAAGATAAATATTTGCAAGATGCTCAAGTAATAGCCATCCCTCGCAATGAACAGCTGGTGGTGGGTATATATGCACACTCTCAACAGCAAAAAGCCCATCAAGGGTTATTTGTGGCGCGTTTGACTGCACAAAACGAGTTGAAGTCAAAACGTTATTATAGCTTCAATGACCTAAAAAACTTTTATGGGCATTTGAGCGAACGAGAACAAAAACGGATTCAACGCAAGGTAAACCGACGCAAAAAAAAGGGCAAAAGAGAGTATACTGTACAAGACAAAATATTGTTGCATAAGATTGTCAGGCAAAAAGACACCTATTTGTTATGTGGCGACATGTACATAGAAAGTGTAAGGGTGCCAGGTGGTGCTTTTTTTACCCCCAGAAGGTTTCCACAAAACCCTTTACCCAGAGAATGGGAATATAGCCGCAGCATTGGTATAGCGCTTAATGCCAAGGGTTTTATGCAATGGGACAATGTAATTAAACTCAATAGAGTAAAGGTACCACAGATTTACCCTGTATCTATGTTTCATGTAGGGGCTGACTCCTCGTCTTTGACTTATTATTTTAACGATGAGTTACACGCCAAAACTTTTGCTCAAAGCAAAGCCAACAATGAGGTGAAGTCTGTAAAGCTGAAAACTTCTAACCCAGACGATAGCATCAAAGAGAATATGGGATTGCAAACTCGACGTTGGTATGGAGGTTTTTACTTGGTTTGGGGGTATCAACGGATCAAAAATAAACGTACTGGCAAACGGAAAGTGTTTTTTGTACAAAAAATGAGCTTTGCTTCAGAATAGATTATTTTTTTAGAATCCTACTGAACATCCCCATAAAAAAAAGTAAATTTGTTGGGGATGCCCGTAGCAACACATCAATAATATTCATACAAAACTTAATAAATCGTTCGGCAAATAATGCTATCTTGCTCAAGACCTGTAGCAAGTAGTATAGATCGGATTTTTTTATAAAAACCTCTAAACCAAAATATAAATAAGGTTATGGACAAGGAAAGTGAAAAACCAAAAAGCCAAAGCAAGATGAAAAAATGGATAAAAAGGCTGTTTTTTATCTTTGGTGGATTCTTCTTAGTACTGATCCTGCTCGGTATTTTGATTCCTATTATTTTTAAGAAAGACATCAAAGCCAAAATCGATGAAGAAATAGCTAAATCGGTCAATGCCCATGTATACTTTGATATTGACAAGTTTGGGTTGAGTATGTTTAGCAACTTCCCTAATATTACTGTATCGATGGAAGATTTTGGAGTGGTTGGCAAAGACAAGTTCAAAGGAGATACCCTTACTGCAGTCAAAGAGTTTGAGGTAGAGGTAGACGTATGGAGTGTGCTGTTTAGTGACAAAATCCAGGTGAGAGGAATCTACCTTGATTCGCCTAAGATATATGCCAAAGTACTGAAAGATGGTACTGCCAACTGGGACATTATGAAGGCTGACACAACCCAGAAAGACGAGAAAAAACCTGAAAAGGACAAGAGTGATACTACGCAAACTAACTTTAATGTTGGTATCAAACGCTGGAAGATTAAAAATGCTGACATTGTGTATGCCGACGCTGCTACCCCTATGTATGCCAGCATTACCAAACTTACCCACAAAGGAAGTGGCAACTTTACCCAAGCGGTGTTTGATCTCAAAACTAAAACTACTGTAGATAAAATTGATTTTGGCTACGAAAATGTACGCTATGTAGAGAACAAGTCCATAGATGTTGACCTGACGCTGAATATGGATATGGAGAAGAATAAGTTTACATTCAAACAAAATGCTATCAAAATCAATGAGTTTGTGTTTAAGTTCGATGGCTTTGTCCAAATGGTAGGCAATGATATCAATATGGATATTAAATACGCTGCCAAAGAAAACGAGTTTAAAAACATTTTATCGTTGGTGCCTGGTGTATATACCGAGATGGAAGAGTTTCAGAAAATGAAAACCGAAGGTAAGTTTGCCTTTGATGGTTTTGTAAAAGGAACTTATAACGAAAAAAAATACCCTGCCTTTGGGCTTAACTTTAAGGTTTCTGATGCTCTTTTCCAATACCCTGACCTACCTACGTCAGTCAACAATATCAATATAGATGTGTCTGTCGGTAACAAAACCAGTGACTTGGAAAAAACAGTAGTAGACCTTAAAAAGCTTCACCTCGACCTGGGCAGAAACCCAATAGATGCCAAAGCCAGGGTAGAGGGGTTATCTAATTTTAAAATAGATGCCAATGTAGTGGCAAAACTCAACCTGGCAGATTTGAGCAAGATGTTTCCTATGCCTGACATTATTGTGAGGGGTTTATTTGGTTTAAATGCTACCGCCAAAGGGGTATACAATGCCTCTAGTATGCCCAACCTTGCCGCCAAGCTGACCTTAACCAATGGGTATGCTAAGTCTAAGGAGTTTCCGGAAGCACTGGATAAACTTACCCTGGATGCATCGGTAACCAATACTACGGGCGACTATAAAGACTCTGAAGTACACGTGAAAGACCTAAGCTGGACCTTGGACAACAAACCTTTTTCGGTAAAGGCAAATGTGGTAAACTTTGCCGACATTACGTATGATGCCCAAATGAAAGGAGTCATTGATTTAGCCAAGGTAACACATATTTACCCTTTAGAGGGAATGAGCCTTGCAGGAATCATCAGGGCAGATATTACTACGGCAGGCAAAATGTCTTACATAGACAAAGAACAGTATGATAAGTTGCCTACTAGTGGAGAGATAGACATTAGTAAGTTTTCATTTGTAAGTAAAGAAGATTTGCCACAAGGCTTTAAAATTACAGAAGCTATTACCAAGTTTACCCCAAAAACGATTACCCTTGAAAAGTTTCACGGGTTTGCGGGTAAGAGTGATATTCATGCGACTGGTACCATTTCCAACTATATTCCTTATGTTTTTAAAGGGCACACAATCAAAGGAAATGTAGTGTTCAAGTCTCGCAGGTTTGTGGTAGACGAATGGATGGATAGTACTGAAGGGGAAACTGGAAAGGCAGGTAGTACTACTGTAACTACCACCACCACTACTTCTGAGGGAAGTTCTACTACAGTAAGCGATGAAGTAACCTTGGTGACGGTGCCCAAGAATATTGACTTTGTACTTAACTCTCAAATAGATGAAGTAGAGTATGAAGACCTTGAGATTAAGAATATCAAAGGTAAAATAATAGTAAAGGATGGAAGAGTGTTGCTCAATGGCCTAAAGTTTAATATGCTGGAAGGTGGTTTTACTATGAGTGGTGCTTATGACACGTATGATGTGACCCACCCAAAGTATGATTTTAAAATGAACATTAACCGTTTGTCAATTGGTAAAGCTCATTCGAGTTTTTCGGTAGTAAAAAAACTGATACCAATGGCACAAAACATTACTGGGTTTTTATCTACCAACCTGAAAGTAAGTGGAGGCTTATCGCAATACATGACCCCATTGCTTGATAACTCCCTCAATGGTTTTGGGTCTATCAAACTTACCCAAACCCAAGTAAAAGGTTCTGGAATGCTAAAAAACTTAAGCATGGTGACCGGTATTCAGGAACTAAAAGAGTTGAATATTGCAGGTGTGAATATTCAAACGGAGATTAAAAATGGTAAAATGACTTACCAACCCTTTGACCTGAAAGTAGGCAATTATAACCTGAATGTACGTGGAAGCAATGATGTAGATGGTACCTTAAACTTTAAAGTAGACATAGATGCCCCTAAGGGTAAAATAGGGCAAAGTGCCACCACAGCAATTAGCCGTCTTGCCGGAGTAAATTTTGATAAGTCAGACCGGGTAAATGTAAAACTAGGAATTACAGGACCTGTCAATGATCCTAAAATCAAGGTGATAGGTAGTAGTGTGCAAGACCAGGTAAAAAAAGTGGTAGATGACAAAATAGAAGAAGGAAAAGACAAGGCTAAAGAGGTTTTGGCTGATGCCCAAAAACGAGCAGATGCAATTATGGCTGAAGCTCGCCAAAAAGTAGATGCTGCCAAAGCCGAAGCCCGCAAAAAACTGGACGAAGCCAAAAAGCAAGCAGATGCTGAGTACAACAAATTTGTTGCAGCTAAGCTCAACGAGGTACAAAACCCATTGCTAAAAGCTGCAGCTAAAAAAGTGGCTGAAAAAGCAGGAACCAAAATTAAACAAAAAGCCTACTCAAGAGCCGAGCACGAATTTCAGAAACAACTACAACTCTCCAACAAGATTATAGAAGCGGCAGAGACAAGGCGTAAAAAAGTACTGGAAGAAGCCAATCAAAAGGTGGACAACATAAATAAAAAGAAATAGCCACCTCACTGAATCATTGATATAAGCCTCCTGATTGTTAGGGAGGCTTTTTTACTTTTATTTTAAAATATTAACTTATTCAACCAAATGATCGCTTAGTTATTGTACACTCAACGTTTAATACGAACTAAACTGAACAAAACCTTGAAAACAAGCAAATTACACCAGTTTGTCTTGCCTGTATTGCTCACTGCCTCTTTTGTCATAAGCTGGCTTATTCGCAATGAAATCATTCATTACGCTGGTTTACCCAAAGCAAAATTATGGCTTGAGATAGCCGATGATATCCTCTTGACTGGTTTATGGCTGTCAACAGCTTTTCTTTTTTCCCGTTTTTTAACTGTAATCGTGCTCGATACCTGGATGTCGCGTCGCATAGAAGGGCGCGTGCCTACTTTTTTGCACAATATGGTTGCAGTCATTGTATTGGGGGTAGCTGTTACAGGCATTATGGCTTTTGTGTATGATCAATCAGTGGCAGGCATTTGGGCAACATCAGGGGTGATAGGGATTGTGTTAGGTTTTGCCTTACGTTCTATGATTGCCGATATTTTTACTGGATTGGCCATCAACATAGAACAAACCTATAAAATAGGCGAATGGATCGTGCTCGAAGGTGGTTTAGAGGGCTGTGTAGAAGAGATTAATTGGCGAACAACGAGCATACGTACCCCGCAAAATAATATTGTGAGGGTACCTAATAGCAATATTGGTGTAAAACCCATTGTAAACTATGCTTACCCTGATAATAAAAGCCGTTTTGAGGTACTCATCAGTTTGGATTTTTCTATAGAAACAGAGCGAGCTTTACGAGTGTTGCAGTCGGCAGCTAAATCGGTGTCCAGTCAGCACGGATTTTATGAAAATCCTGAGCCTAAAGTGTTGGTCAAAAACATCAATGAAATAGGGGTAGAGTACGAAATACATTATTGGATCAACTCCTGGAAAGGAGTATCGCCTCCTGTAGCACGTAGTAGGGTACTTGCCAGTGTATTGGAACAGCTGCGCCATGCGGGTATTTCTATTGCTTACCCCAAGCAAGATATTTATCATGAAAAAATGCCGACCCGCCACTTAGACTCTGCCACAGGCGATGACTGTATCCCCTTATTACGAAAAGTAGAACTATTCAAACCCTTGGGTGAGTCAGAGCTGGCAGTTTTGGGCACAAGCATCAAACGCATAGAGTTTACCAAGGGCGAAGTAGTCATTAGAACAGGCGATGAAGGTGATTCTATGTTTGTGGTGTTAGAAGGGTTACTAGAGGTGTTTGTAGATGTATTTGGCGACGGCGATGAGTTGAGGGTAGGACTAGTAAAACCAGGACAATTTCTGGGTGAAAAGTCATTGCTCACTGGTGCTAGTAGGTCGGCAACTGCTAAAGCGGCTACCAACGCTATTTTATATGAAATTACCCGTGATGACCTGTTACCAGTATTGCACCAAAAAGGTGAGGTACTGGAAACCATTAGTTTAATTATTGCTGAAAGAGAGTTACGCAATTCCAGCATATTTGAAAAAGCCTCTAAAGAATTACGAGCTTCAGAGACTTCTTCTTTATCCAAACAAATTTTGGTCAAGATGAAAGACTTGTTTTCCGACTTTTAAGTTTTACAGTTCAAAACTTTGCCCTTTTTCAGGAATCTCTACTTGTGAGTATCCCTCTTTGCCCAAGGTTTCTTTAAAGTCGTCCATAGATGAGGATTCACCATGCACTAAAAATAGTTTCTTTAGTTTTTCGGGTGATTGCCACTTTACAAACTTAATCAAATCATTCAAATCACCGTGTCCGCTAAAAATATCGGTACGCTCAATGGTAGCATTTACTGCAAGTTCGTGACGATCAGCCACAATGTATTTACGTCCATTGAGCAAGTCGTTCCCCAGTGTACCCTCTGCTGAATAACCAATCAATAGTACTGTAGCCAGTGAGTTCTGAATATTTTGTTTGATATGATATTCTATGCGTCCCCCCTGAATCATTCCTGAAGAAGATACCACCATATAGGGGTGGTTATAGTTAGAGATTGCTTTACTCTGTTTGGAGGTTTCGAGATAAATCAAGTTTTCAAAATCAAAAAGGCTTTGATTAGATTTGTGAAACTCCTGTGCTTCCTTATTAAGCAAACTTAAGTGTTTTTGGTATACTTGAGTGCTGGCTTTTGCCAGTGGACTATCTGTGTATATCTTAATAGGAGGCAACTTGCCCTCTGAACAAAGTTTGTTGAGGGTAAAGAGTAACGCCTGAGTACGTCCAACACTAAACGCTGGAATCAATAAACGCCCCGGCTTATCCACACAGGCTCTTTTGATTACATCCAGTACAATCTCTTCAGGGCTGCCCTCCGATTGATGGTAGCGATTGCCATACGTAGACTCACATATCAAGTAATCTACCTCTGGTGTAGGTTCAGGGTCGCTCAAGAGGGGATAATTGTAACGCCCTAAATCACCTGAAAAGCATAATTTTTTTGTTTGGTCATTTTCTTCTACTTCTATCAAGGCATTGGCTGCCCCCAGCAAATGTCCGGTGGGTATAAGTGTTATATAAATGCCATCGCCTATTTTTTTGCGCTGTCGAAACAACAAAGTACGAAAGTGTCCTAATGCCTCATGTACATGAGGTGCCAAAAAAAGCTCCCGTTTGGCGTATTTTTGCTCTTTATGAACGGGATTAAACTTTTTACTTTTAGCAATTTTTTTTAATTTTCGTTGGTTCAACGAAGCCGCATCATGTAGCAATAGATTGGTCAGGTCATAAGTAGCGTCTGTGCAATAAATAACCCCCTCGAAACCTTCACGCACCAAGTTAGGCAAAAAACCCGAATGGTCTATATGAGCGTGAGTAAGTACTACTGCGTTGATTTGGGAAGGCTCAAAAGGGAATATACCCTGATATAACCCATTCTCATCAGTGAGAGGTTTGCGTTCCCGCTCCAGATCATGCCCACAGTCTATCAACACCTTAAAATCATTATCCAGTTCAAGCAAATGCATACTCCCGGTTACCTGACGAGCTGCACCCCAAAATGTCAATCGCATATCGTTATAATTATGATTACATAATGTAAAATTAAGAATAAATATGAGATATGGTAGTGGTAACCGTGCTATATGATTTTTTTGAGCAGAAGATATGCTCAGCTATATGAGTAGATGAACTCCCTTTGTGTGACTAATAAAGTCAGTAAGGGGTTAGGACTACAACGACGATAATGCTTTGAGTGGTGGTAGTAAGCGAAAATTGCTTATTGGAATGGTTATATAATATGGTTTGATAGCTTGTAAAACGACATAAATATGGGGTCTACATTGTTGTTTGTATGCTTCGTGTATGGTATATCACGGATGCTGCCAAAAAGACAGCGTAAAAGTAAAAAAAACGGGTGCTGCCCAGAGGCAACATCCGTTTTAAATAAATGTATAATGAGACCTTGTTTGTTTACAATACGCCATCAAGTTTTTGTGCCAGAGCAGCTTTAGGTACATAACCTACCTGCTTGTCTACAATTTCGCCGTTTTTGAAAAACAATAAAGTGGGAATACTGCGGATACCAAATTTAGCCGAAACATTAGGGTTGCTGTCCACATCTACAGATGCAATGATGGCTTTACCGTCGTATTCGCCAGCCAATTCTTCTACAATAGGACTTAACATTTTACAAGGGCCACACCACTCAGCCCAGAAATCAACTAATACTGGTTTATCAGAGTTTATAACTTCATCGAAGTTTGCGTCGGTGATTGCAAGTGTATTTGCCATGACTATATAAAATTTATGATAATGAAAATTGTTTAGCTTATTTAATTATTTACCACAAATACACAAATAGTGTACAAATGGTTCATTTCAGTGATTTATATGACAACTTGAACATATATTTCTCTTGTCATTACGCTATAATTGTCACTTTTGTTGTTACAATTAGAATATGTGTCAGTTTTTTAACATATCATTAAAAGAATTAGAGTGCTCTTATTGTTTCAATAAACCCATTAAAATTACCCAACCTTTGTTTAGCGAAGCATTTTTAGTGCTTTGTGCAATCCTTTAATTAAGGTATCTACTTCATGTTTGGTATTATACATCGCAAAGGATACCCGTGAAGTGCCCAAAATATTGAAACGGTTCATCAAAGGTTGTGTACAGTGGTGTCCAGTACGTATGGCAATGCCCTCGGTATCGAGCAAAATACCAATATCATTGTGGTGTACCCCCTCTACTATAAATGATATTACACTCACTTTGTTAGCGGCAGTACCTATGATTTTTAACCCTTCTATTTCCTGCAATTGTGCAGAGGCATATTGTAGTAAGTCCTCTTCGTATTGGGCTATTTTTGCTTTGCCAATCGTAGCTATGTAGTCAAGTGCCTGTTTAAAGGCAATGCCATCAGCAATGTTAGGAGTGCCTGCTTCAAACTTATGAGGCAAATCATTGAAAGTGGTTTTTTCAAAGGTAACATCTTTGATCATTTCACCACCACCGTGATAAGGAGGCATTGCTTCAAGCAACTCTTTTTTGCCATATAAGGCACCTATTCCAGTAGGAGCGTATACTTTATGCCCAGAAAATGCATAAAAGTCTGCATTCAAATCTTGTACGTCAATGTTTAAATGTACCGATGCCTGAGCACCATCTACCAATACTTTGGCACCCACTTTATGCGCCATGGCAATCATTTCCTTCACAGGGTTTACGGTTCCCAACGAGTTAGAAGCATGCACAATAGATACAATTTTGGTTTTTTCATTGAGCAGTTTCTCGTACTCATCAATTATAAGCTCGCCCTCATCTGTAATAGGAATTATTTTCAAGTGAGCCCCTTTTTCTTCGCATAATAGCTGCCAGGGAACAATATTGGAGTGATGCTCCATCGTAGAAATAATCACCTCATCGCCTGCCTGAAGTTGTTGCCTGCCAAAAGTAGACGCCACCAAGTTAATTGCTTCAGTTACACCTCTTACAAATACCACTTCTTCTGTAGAAGCTGCGTTTAGAAACTGGCGGACAGTTTCGCGGGTAGCCTCATACTCTTGTGTACCCTTAGAGGCAAGGTAATGAGCCCCCCGGTGAATGTTGGCATTGGTAGTGAGGTAGTAATTATTCAATGCATCTAACACTACCTTGGGTTTTTGCGTGGTAGCCGCATTATCGAGGTATACCAAAGGTTTTCCATTAACTATTTGAGTAAGTAAGGGAAAATCTTCTCTGATTTTATTTATATCAAAGACAGCATTGGTTTCTGTATTTGTGTTCATAATATTCTGATTTTTAAGTGCCTCTGTTTTAAAGCAGTAGCTATATAAGCAACTGTAGGGGCTTTTGTTTTTAGATATTGATTGATTTTCTTGATAAAACAAACTTTATTTAGAATACTTCTATATAAAAAAAGGTTCCCAGGAACTGCAAAAGTACAGAGTAAGTTTGAGAAAACCATTGAATCAAAAAGCTTATAGCCTTTAGTGGGGTTGTTGTTAACAAAAAATGCCACCCAACATATTGTCAGATGGCATTCTAGTAGGAAGATTTTTATGAGTTTTGCCTAGCTGTTTGATTACAGACTATTAATAAAACTTATAACGTTGATCTTCAATATCTGATAACTCTCTCACTGCCTGGTCTATATAAAAACGAGCAAGGCTTTGCGCACGAGTAAGTAATTCTTTTTGTTGTTTAGAGTAATCTTTGATTTCACCAGCAGGGGTAACCTTGGTTACTTCAAACATAAATACGCCAGTTTGGTCACCAACCGGCTTAGACACCGCCCCTTTAGTAGTACCAAAGGCATATCCAACTGCCAGAGGGTTAAAACCCGCTCCCTGGATAGAGCTATTGTCATAACTTGCGTTGTTCATTGTTTTTACCTGAGCCAACGAGCCGTACGATTTAGCAATAGATTCGAGGTTAGCACCTTTGGCTGCTTTTAGTTTTTCTAAAATTTGTGCCTTTTTCTTTTCTTGGCGAACCTTGTTGGTCAAAGCCTCACGATTTGCTTCAACACTCAACTCATCTTTTTCTGTAGCCCCAGTCAAAGCAGCTATGATGTATACATTTTGATCAGACAATTCAACAGGTTTGAATATCTCCCCTACTTTTGTCTCATCTTTGAACGCCCATCTGATAATTTCACGAGCCCCTTGATAGCTTCCCAGGTTAGTAGCTGAAGGTTGTAGCTTAGGTGCGGTATTTTTGATCAATTTAGGATTTTTCGCTGCATTGGCTCTCAACTCCTCCAATGTTTTACTGTTATTTACCAGCTTATCAGTAGTTTTGAAAGCCTCATCAATCGTGCTTTTGCCTGGTAATAACGTTTTCTTGATAGTGGCTACTTTGTACAGCTTATTAGTACTAGGGTGTACCACTTTAATGATGTGATACCCGTACGCTGATTTTACTACTTTTGGAATAACACCTATTTTGTCAGTGCCTTTGATAGCCTCACTAAATGGCTTTACGAAAGTCTTTAAGTTTGACCAACCCAAAGCGCCTCCTTTGCCTTTAGTACCATCTGTATTGTAGGTATTTGCTTGATTTTCAAAATCACCAGGATTATCCAGTAATTTTTTAAGAATACCTTCCGCTTTTCTACGTGCGCTATCCTGCTCACTTTGTTTCATTGTAGAGTCAGCCTTAATCAAAAGGTTAGAAACATTGGCGTAATAGTTTGCTGTGTCAGCCTTAGTATCGCTGATTTTGTAGATAGTGTAAGTGTTTTTATTATTCAATGGACCTACTACTGCGCCCTTGGTAAGCGTAGGTACAGTTTCCCATATTTCTTTAGGGAGTTTAGTTGGGTCTTGGAAATTCATGTTAGGAGGGTCATCAGAATTGATGACAGCAAAAGCAGAATCGTTTTCAGCCTTTGCGAAGTCTTTAGCTGTCTGACGAATCAAGTTGGCAAACTTGGTGCTGTCTTCTGGTGAAGGGTCTATTGAAAGTGCATAATACTCAAGAGAACGTGTTTCTTGTGACTTGTATTCGTCAGCGTGATCTCTCATATAAGCTTCCAGTTCAGCGTCAGTTACTTTTACAGTTGAGTCAGCTACACTACTATAGGGTACATACAAAAACTTAAAGTCTCCTTTAGTGTTTTTGTTAGTGTAGTCACGTTTGGCTTCTGCCTTGGTAATATAGGTAGAGAACTGTAGTAAACTAGTGTATTTTTTTTGCAGGCGATCTTTACGAATTCCTTCTCTCAGTTGATTTCTCTGAGGAGCAGGTATGTTAGTCCAGTAACTTCCAGCCATTTGAGGGCTGTATTTACCCGTAGAGTCTTTAAAAGTACGAGTAAGTTGTTGAATTACTTGAGACTGAGAGTCACGCATTAATGAGTCACCCTGCAATATTTCTTTAATCTCTTGTGGAGTTACAGTTATGCCTAGTTCTTCAAATTGTGGTTGGTAAGCTTTTTCAAATATAAAATCGCCCCACACCTGCTCACGAATACTATTTCGTGTTTGATCATTAATAGGGTATCCCTGTCTCTGGTACTGAGCTTCTACAAAACTTACACGGTTGTTAAAGCCCTGGTATGAAACACGTTCACCCTGAATGTGCCCCACAGTCATACTTTCAGGACCACCGCCCTGCAACATTTTACCAAATAAATCTGTAAGAATAAAAGCTGCAATCGCCAGTGCAATCACTAGCACAGCCAACCCAGATCGCCTTCTAATTGAATTAATGATAGCCATCTTCCTATATGCTTCGTTAAAAATTAAACAAAAAATATTGTGTCATTCACAGTAGGTTTTTTAGGATTCCGCAAAGATACGGATTCATGTGGAATGCTCGACATAGAATCATAGAAATATTGGGAATATTAGGAATTTCGGGAAACTTTTAGGGGGCTTTTTCGTTTTTTAGACTTACTTTTATTTTTTTGCAACGACACCTTTACTGTGTCTATACGTGCACGATCTTGTATACTTAAGATGGTGAAAACAAAAGGAGGGTAGTGTAAAACCTGGTTAGGTTTTGGTATATCTTCGTTAAGATGTAGTATTAGTCCGCCCAATGTGTCATATTCATCTTCAGGCAAATCCCAATCATATCTATCGTTTAAGTAGTCTATTTCGTGGCGGGCACTCAAAATAAAGTTATTCTCATCAATTTTTTTCTCTACCCATACTTCTTTATCGTGTTCATCTTGTATCTCACCAAAAATCTCTTCTATTACATCTTCTATAGTCACAATACCTGAAGTTCCACCAAATTCATCAAAAATAAGTGCGATGCTTTTGTGTTCTGCTATAAACTGTGCCAGCAACTCCTGGGCAGGCATACTTTCGGGTACACTAATAATAGGAGTGATGATAGAGGCAATGTTTTCTGGTTTTTTAAACAAGTCAAGTGAGTGGCAGTATCCTATGATTGCATCAATATTTTCTTGGTACACCAAAATTTTAGAGTGCCCTGAGTCCTCAAATGCTTTACGCAACTTAATCAAAGTATTGTTCTCTTCTACTGCTACAATCTCGGTACGGGGTACCATACACTCCCTTACTTTTATATCTCGGAACTCAAGGGCTGCCGAAAATATTTTGGGGTCTATTTCAGGGCTTTCGCTTGCCTCGTTGGTGTTAGGGGCTATATTGCTTACATACTTGTCAAGGTCTACCAGGTTGTATACTGCCCGGTCTTCAGAGTAATCAAGCCTGAAAACGTTGATAATGACAAACTTTGAAAAATTAACCATTAGGTATACAAACGGAAACAACAGATAATAAAGCAGTGACATAGGGATTGAGAGGAATGTCAACAGGCGGGTAGGGTTAATCAAAAAGATAGACTTAGGAAGAAATTCAGCCGTAATGAGTACAATAATAGTAGATAAGATAGTTTGGATAAATAATATATTGAACTCATTATTAATGCTTGGGGGCAAGTAGGCAAGCAACAGTGGATCTAAAATTTCGGCCATGTAAATGCCATATACTACCAGTGTGACAGTATTACCCACTAATAAAGCAGCTATAAAGTAAGAAGATTTGTCAATAAAACGCGCCAGTAATCGTTCAGGAAGTTTGCCTTTTTGGCTTTGTAGCTCAATATGCAATTTATCGGCAGACACAAAAGCTATTTCGGTACCTGAGAAAAGGGCTGATAGCACCAGCGAAATAAGAACACCAATCGTTTGGTATAATTCCATGGATTATTTTCGGCGTTTTTTCTTTTTAGTATAGTTTGAGTTGGACGCGTCTTTTTTGGGCTTTGTGCCAGTGGTTTTGTTAGGTGTTTGCTCTGCTACTGCAGCTTTTTCCTTTCGTTTTAATTTACGTGCTTGGTAGCTAAATAAGCAAATGATTGAAAACATAAAAATCCAGTAACTTTCTTTTCCCTGGCCTGCAAAAACCTGATTGATGCCTATCACCAAAAAGCCAACAGATGCAGATAATAGAATAGAATCAACTAATTTCATTTCTTAATAAGTGTTTTCGACTATAAAGTAACTTCTTTTTTGGTGCTTTATACAACAAACTATTGTTTTACTGTAATAATTCCTTTGGGTTGTCCTATCTGGTAGCGCTTCAAGTCTTGCTGTGCCTCTATGCCTTTGCCAGCCAATTTGTCTTTAGGGCTGGTTATTTTGATAGGAGCAGAGGTATAAAATATTTTTTTGGTGGTATTCCAATGCAAGGTATCAGACAACAATGACTTGTTTTCCAACAAATTTGTAACCACAACATTGCCTACAGCTGTCCAGAGTTTTTCTTTTTTGGAGTAAAAAGCAGAGTCTGCCACCAACCTGCCATTATTTTGCAATTGGGCATCATAAAAATTTACTGTCAAACCTTTTGGGAATACTCGATCTTCATTCTTGTATTCTTGTTGCAAAGGAGTTCTAAGGTTAACCTTTACTTTACCCGAATCGCTGTAAAAAGCATTGACATTGGTAATTTCTATCAAAGGTCCTTTGTACTGAGAAGCTTTTCTAGTAGTGTCTTTGGTTTCGCAGGCAATTAGTCCAAGTATAGAGCATAATATGACGAATACAAAAGAATATCGCATGAATGATATAAGTGAGTGTTGTTGTGATGATTGTTAGTAGGTAGCCTCTACAGCCTCAAGCTTTTAGCGACAAGCTTCAAGCTTGAGGTCGCTCTTCAAGCCTATTACCGATTTTATAGAGCGCTAAAAATCAGCGGTTTATGAAGTCGGTAGATAGAAGTCCTTACAGAGGCAAGCCTCAAGTTTTTAGATACCAATGCATATCGGTGCTTCAAGCGACAAATGCCCCCTGCTTAACTGCGTAGAGCTCACCATAGCAAGCTAT
This sequence comes from Microscilla marina ATCC 23134, assembly GCF_000169175.1. Lineage (NCBI taxonomy): Bacteria > Pseudomonadati > Bacteroidota > Cytophagia > Cytophagales > Microscillaceae > Microscilla > Microscilla marina. The sequence goes on along the minus strand of NZ_AAWS01000006.1, from coordinate 79,549 downwards.
AGGTTCAGTTTACAAGCATATAGATTTTATAGTACATTGATTTTTAACAATTTATAAAATCCTTAGATGGAAGTTTAAAACACAGTATTTACTAATTTTAAACATACACTAAATGGAAAAACGTGGGAACCTAAATAAAGAGATTCCCACGTTTTTTGTTTATAATGTTGATAGGAGCCTGGCCAACTATTGACCTACAATAGTTACAGTTTCTCCGATCCAGCAACCTACATTTACAGCTTTACCCGACATAGAGTGGGTAAATACCTCTTCTTTGGTTGGGAAATACTGTCTTGCTTTTGCCATGCCGCCACTGTTGCCAGCTTTCTGGAACATGTTATAAGCTGCAATGTATACAGCCTTGGCGTGACAAGGGTTTTTAGGGTTGGTGCCATTACAGCTTTTACCGCTTGCCATATACATATAAGCTACCATGTTGTAAGCTTTGCCTGCAATAGATGGGTTAAGTTTGGCCGCAGTATAAGCATTTTTACGAGCAGCTCCATAAGCGCCCATGCCTCTTTGCATACCAGCCAATTGTAAATAACCATCTGCTTTTTTCTGATCAGTATCAGCTAGTTCAATGGCTTTTTCCAAATACCCTTTCGATTTTTGTTTATCATCACGATAAGCATTTACCAGGTTCATAGCACGGCCATAAGTAGGCTTTTTCTTGAAAAGCTTCTCTGCTAACTCCAGAAACAAAGGCTTCTTAGTACAACGTTCTTCGCCTTCTTTAGCGTTTTTACTTGCCTGAATCATACGAGCCAATACTTGCTCAATCATTTTTACATTTTCAGGGTCTGCTTTGTACTTAGGTACATAAAATTTGTATACAAAGTCGCAGTTCATAGTAATAACACTTGCCAGGTGAGCATTGAGTGCTTGCTGGGCTTTGTCCCACTTTGCTCCAGAGTTCGCCTCTGCTATCTTAGTCAACTGCTCGTGTAGGTTAAGTACCTCATCTTCGGTCAGCTGATTGGCTTTTTTCTTGGCAGCAGCAATACCCATATAATGAGACACTACATTGGCGTCTGTCTTGTTGCCATTTAGTTTTACAATCTTTGCATATAGTTTATACAAATCTTCTGTACGACGACCAGTCCAGTAATAAGGAGCGTAATAAGCTTTATAAGCCAACACTTTCGCTTCATTGCCAAAATACTTGATGCGTTGGTCATACAAATCCATGGCTTTGTCCTGATACTTTACTTTGTTGGCTTTATCAGTAGCTTTTTTTGCCAACCCATGGTATACCTGTATTCCTTTAATGTATACATTTTTGTGTAACTGTGGGTGATTTGCCAACAACCACTCTAGGGCAGGCAAGGCTGTCTCGTAGTTTTTTTGGCTGGCATTGTCACCTAATACTATAAATTTCTCTCTTACTTCTGAAGGCCAATCATTAGGGTTACCACCTTTAATGCCTTTGGTAGGTTGTGCTTGGGCGTTTGTAAGACTAACAAACAACGCCATAAATACAAATAAGAATAGTGAACGTTTCATCGTGTTTTAAATTTTAATCAATTTTAGGTTTAACAAACCATCTATCATTAAGTGTAGCTCCCAAATGGATGCGTACGTATCTTTCCTGAACTAATCCATCAGATATACGGCCTTGTTGTCCTAGTACCACCGAAAGATTTAATAATGATCGGTTTTTTTGTACAGGTAACGAAACTCCAAAGCTAATCGACATATCTTGGACCTGTTCAGGATTGATGGGGTTTTGTTTATATTTAAATCCAGCCCTGTAAGTCACCCTCTTCCAATAATTGTTTAAGCTGCTTACGTTGGGGGTATACTCACCTCCTATTGCTACTCCGTAAATATTGCTTAAGTTGGTAGTAGAATTATTTACTTTAAAAGCTGACCAGTTTTCGAGTATCACATCTGCGCCTAATTGCCACCGGTAAGCTCTTTCTATACTTGCGCCGAAGCGCAAACGGTTAGGCATGTCAATGCTGGTTGCCTGGTTATTAGTAAGTGTATCTTGAACTAAGATGATGTCATTATCATTGCGACGGTCAAAAGACACAAAACGTTTGGCGTTAAGGTTTGTAGCCATGCTAAAGGTGCCTCCCAGGTTTAAAAACAGGTTTTTGCCCAGGTTTTGTTGGAACGACACGCCTGGTTCCAGTAATAAATCGTTTACACGAGTACGGTTAAAATAAGTAACAGTAGTACGTAGAGGGCTTGAACCTAAAAATAGCTCAGATGAGGACTCATTGATGATAGAACCAAACAACCAGTTAACCTTTAAGCCAATAAAAAGTTTTTTGAATATAGCCACACTATTAGTAATAAAAATAGAGTTCACACCCCCTTCGCCTTTTTGAGTCAAATCAGTAGAAAAATCGGAATTAGCTATATTAATACGTGATCTTGACTCATAATTAATGGTACTATAAGGAGTAAGTCCTATGCCTGTTGCCCATACCTTGCCTATAGGAAAAGAGAGTGCAAGGTAGTTGTAACTACCTCCAACATCTTGTTGGGAGTCATTGGTGTTTTTTAATGTTTTGATTTGTCCCAATACTCCTGCTTCAAAAACAGTCAGGCGGTTGCGGGCAAGTAGTGCAGGGTTTATGTTGTTATATATATTGAGCAAGCTTATAGAGTTGTTGCTAACGCCTACCCCTCCCATACCTGCTTGGTGAGAAAATGTGGAACCGAGCATTTCGCCAATACCCACTTGCGAATATGGAGAGTTACCAAAGTTCTGAGCGTAACTAACATGAAATAGTCCGCTTAAACATAGAATCAAAAATAATCTATGAAATTTACGACTTGAGTTTGTTTTCAACATTGTAGATTAATATTCTGTTCAACCCGATGAGTATCAAATTGGAGGCTACAAATATGGACTCTTTTATTTTTGATTCAAAAAAAGCAGCATCTCCCCCACATAAAATCGGCGCAAAATTACCAAAATTTTCACTATAACCTGCTATTACCCCTTCTATTTCGGCAACCAACCCATTTATTACCCCACTAAGTATCGCTTTTGGAGTGTTGGTACCTACCAGTGCTGGTCGTGTTGTTGACGCCTCTATCAGTGGTAAACGATCGGTATAATGGTGAAGGGCTTTAAAACGCATTTGTAAACCTAATGAAATACTTCCACCAAAATAATTGTCTTGTTGATCTATGAAATCATAAGTAATACAAGTGCCTGCATCTATTACCAAACAACTGTCCTGCGGGTAGAGCACCCTGGCACCCACAACACCTGCTATGCGGTCAGTACCTAAAGTGTGAGGGGTTTCATAATGGTTTATCATTGGTACTGGCAAAATACTATCCAGCACCATCACCTCACTGTATTGCTTGAGTTGATCAAGCAAACCGTCAAGATTACTTCTTACCGAAGAGATAATAATATGATGGGGTTGCTCTTTTTGTACCAGGTGTAAAATTGATTTTTCAGACAATTGTTCATGGTACTCAAGCATTTTTTGTTGCCTAAAAAAGGCGGCTTTTCCCGTTGTATTGCCTAGATCAATACACAAGTTCAGTGGATGCATTACGCGATTTTTTGTTAAGGCTTTGGTTGTATAAATAAATAGGAAGAATAAAATATTGATAATTTGGAATATTGGCTTTATTAGAAGAAGAATATTTGCCAATAAAAAAAGTGTGTGATTATCAACGTTTTATGCATGTATAATTACAAAGTTTTCCTATAAATTTGCACATTGCTTTTTATGATTGCAAAAATAACATATATCTGTGGTCTTTACGCAGTCCAATGTTTTTTTGTCTCCTTTGGGTATGTAAGAAGCAGAACATTTTAAAATATATAGAAGTGGTAATGGTCAAAAAACCTTCTATATTTACTGACATATTTATAATTTAACCTCTAAAAACACAAGAAGTAAAATGAAGGATCTTTTAGCAAAATTTGAAAATAAACGCCCGGAAATTGTATTTGAGTGGCAGGATTCAGAAACAGAAGCTGAAGGTTGGGTGGTTATCAATTCATTGCGTAATGGCGCTGCTGGTGGAGGTACCCGCATGCGAAAGGGGTTGAATAAGCGAGAGGTTGAGTCGCTTGCTAAAACAATGGAAGTAAAGTTTACGGTTTCTGGTCCCCCCATAGGAGGAGCAAAATCAGGAATTAACTTTGATCCTAACGATCCGCGAAAGCATGGTGTATTGGAACGCTGGTATAAAGCAGTAATTCCATTGCTAAAAAATTATTATGGTACTGGTGGCGATTTGAATGTGGATGAAATAAATGAGGTAATTCCCATTACTGAAGAATATGGCTTATGGCACCCACAAGAAGGCGTAGTAAATGGGCACTACCATGCCAATGAGCCCCAAAAAATTAAAAAAATTGGTCAATTACGTCAGGGTGTTTCTAAAGTCATAGAAAACCAAAATTATATTCCTTCCAATGCTGCCCACAAATATGTAGTGGCTGATATGATTACAGGTTATGGAGTAGCAGAAGCTGTAAAACACTATTATAATATTTGGGGTGGCGATTTTGTTGGTAAACGTGCCATTATCCAAGGCTGGGGTAATGTAGGTGCTGCTGCTGCCGTATACCTTGCCAATATGGGAGTAAAAATAGTAGGCATTATTGATCGTGTGGGTGGTTTGTTAAACCCAGATGGCTTTAGTTTTGAAGAGATAAAAACACTGTTTGTAAACAAGAATGGCAATAAACTGGTGGCGGATAAACTGGTTCCTTTTGACGAGGCTAACCAAAAAGTATGGAGCATGGGTGCCGAAATCTTTATTCCAGCGGCAGCTTCTCGTTTGGTAACCAAAGCGCAGGTAGAGCAAATGATTGCTGCCAATTTGGAAGTGGTTTCGGCAGGTGCCAATGTGCCTTTTGCCGACGAAGAAATCTTCTTTGGACCTATCAGCGATTTTGCCGATACTCAGGTGGCTATTATTCCTGATTTTATTGCCAACTGTGGTATGGCCAGGGTATTTGGTTACTTGATGTCAGGCGAGGTAGAACTCAGTGATGAGGGAATTTTTTCCGATACATCTGAGATCATCAAAGAGGCTTTGGCAAAAGTACAGGCGGCTCACCCCAGTACTAAAAACATTGCAAAAGCAGCTTTCAAAATAGCCCTAGAGCAATTGGTATAAGTTACCAAAATAGTATATAACGATAAGCAGTCAATTTTCTGAGTGATTCACCTTGGAATGTATTGACTGCTTATTTTATTTTGTATAATTTACCCCAAAAACTAATCGATAGCAGAAAAATGAAAAAAAAGTACTTTTTTATCCAAGTTGTCTTGCTGATACTTTTGAGTTTTGGTAGTTTGAAGCTCCAGGCGCAAAGCCGTAAATCGTCTAAAGATTACTTGGTACAGATTACCACTTCGTTTGGCAATATGTATCTGGTACTGTATGATGATACCCCAAAACATAAGAATAATTTTATAAAGCTTGTCAAGAAAAAGTTTTATAAAGATTTATTATTTCATCGTATTATCAAAGGGTTTATGATTCAAGGTGGAGACCCTGATTCGCGCAATGCTCCCAAGGGTAAAATGTTAGGAATGGGGGGCTCAGACATGGCAAAGATTGAGGCGGAGTTCAGGTCTGAGCATATACACAAAAAAGGTGCGTTGGCAGCAGCACGTGATGGTAATCCTAAAAAGGCTTCTAATGCTTGTCAGTTTTATATAGTACATGGCAGACCTGTAACAGGTAAAGAGTTGAACGCCATTGAACTTCGTAAAGGTATAAAATATACCCCGAAGCAACGAGAAGCCTATACCACCTTAGGTGGTTTTCCTCCGCTAGATCAAAATTATACTGTATTTGGTGAAGTAGTGAAAGGTTTTGAGGTAATAGATAAAATAGCCCAACAAGAAAAAGATCGGGCAAACCGTCCTTATAAGGATATAAAAATGGATATTAAGGTGCGAAAAATGCGCAAGAAGAAAATTACCCGAAAGTTTGGGTATAAATACAATCAATAAGTAGACTTTTTCGGACTGGGAAAAGTACAATAAATATTATTGAATATAGCCATAAGGGCAGTTATTCAAAACACAGGTGAGTCGTTTTGAATAACTGCTTTTTTTATGTCTTCTATTTTCTGTGATAGTTCAAAGTAAGTAATAGCTTCACCATTTTCTTTTTCTTTGGGTGGGTTACATGTCCTTGGATCGTAAGCAGGCAGGTGATGTTAAAACTTTCAAAAGATTGTCACTTTTGTATATACAGTGTTGCATAAATGCCAGCAAAACGACTATATTTCGTCAAAGCACTGATATAACTATGAATCAACCAACAATAAAAAAAAATGCTTATAACTTCAGGTGGCTCTTACAAATGGCGTGGCGCGACAGCCGACGTAACCTGTCGCGTTTGTTGCTATTTACTGCTTCCATCATTTTGGGTATAGCTGCTTTGGTGGCCATCAACTCTTTTGGCAACAACATGCGTGCTTCTATTGACTCCCAGTCTAAAGATTTATTAGGGGCTGACTTGGTCATTAGTAGTTCACAATCTATTGATAAAAAAACGCAGGTAAAACAGTTGATTGACTCGTTAGCAGCCCTGGGCGAAGTGTCAGAAGAGGTTGCTTTTCTATCTATGATTTATCTGCCCAAAAGTCAAGGCAGTCGCTTGGTACGTGTGCGAGCACTTAAAGGCAACTACCCATTTTATGGTAAAATTGAAACTCTGCCTGTGTCTGCTGCTCAGACCTACTCAAGCCAACAACAAGCAATTGTAGACAACACTATTATGACCCAATACAGTGCAAAAGTGGGTGACTCGATACGCATTGGCAGATTGACGTTTATGGTAGCTGGGAGCATCTTTCAGATTCCAGGGCAAAGCGAACTAAGCACTACTGCTGTGCCGATTGTATACTTTCCTTTGAAATACTTGTCTCAAACCAATTTAATAAAAAAAGGAAGTCGTATCAATTATCGGTATTATTTCAAACTCCCTCCCTCGGTCAATTTAGAGCAACTTGAGACGCGTGTTAAACCTTTGCTGCAGCAAGAAAGCCTTCGTTTTGAGACGGTTGCTGACCGTAAGCAAAGAGTAGGGCGGGTATTTGAGAACTTATCAGAGTTTTTTAATTTGGTGGCTTTTGTTGCTTTGCTTTTAGGTTGTTTAGGGGTGGCTAGTTCTGTACATGTGTATATCAAAGGCAAACTTAAAACGGTGGCGGTTTTACGTTGTTTGGGCTTAAGCGGCAACCAGGCATTTACCATTTATTTGTTGCAAATTGCATTGATGGGGTTTGCCGGAGCTTTTATTGGTACTTGTCTGGGGGTGTTGGTTCAAGTGATATTACCAGAGGTATTCAGTGATTTTTTGGTGGTTGATGTAACGATGAGTATTTCGTTCACTGCTGTATGGCAAGGTTTACTAACAGGCGTTGTAGTAGCAGTCTTATTTGGTTTGTTACCCCTGTTGAGTATTAGAAAAATCTCTCCTTTGCGAACTTTACGGGCTTCGGTAGAAGAAAAAAAGTCCAGCTTTGACCCACTTCGTTGGCTGGTAATACTGTTGATTGTACTGTTTATTTTTGGGTTTGTCTATTTTCAGTTGCAACGTATTACTCCCGCAATTTCTTTTACGATTGCCTTGCTTCTGGCTTTTTTGTTACTCAATGGATTAGGACGTACCGTAATGTGGTTGGTACGCAGGTTTTTTCCTGTATCCTGGAGTTATCTTTGGCGCCAAAGCTTGGCCAATTTATATCGCCCCAACAATCAAACCCTCATTTTATTGGTGTCTATAGGTTTGGGTACCGCCTTGATTACTACTTTGTATTTTACTCAAGGTTTGCTTATCAATCGGGTGGCACGTTCTGGTATCGAGGGGCAACCCAATATGGTGTTGTTCGATATTCAAAACAAAGACAAAGACGCAGTGGCAGGTATTGTGCGCAAGTTTAACTTAAAAGTACAACAGCAAATGCCTGTAGTTACTATGCGTATTGCCAAAATCAATGGTAGAAGTAGAAAAGCTTTGTTAGACGATAAACAAAGAAAAATACCACGTTGGACTTTATACCGCGAATACCGGGTAACGTATCGCGATACCATCAATACTGAACTGGAGAAAGTATCAAAGGGTACCTGGCAGGGTCAAGTAACTGGTGCCAACGCTCCTATTTATATATCAGTAGACGAGCAGCATGCTACACGAATGGAGCTGTCTATTGGCGACAAGATCACCTTTAATGTACAAGGATTAATGGTGCCTACTATTGTGGGGAGCTTTAGGCAAATTAAATGGGGCAGTTTCTCTCCAAACTTTTTGCTGTTGTTTCCAACAGGAGTATTAGAAGAAGCTCCCCAGTTTCATGTAATGATGATGCGGGTGCCCAATACCAGTGTATCGGGCAGGTTTCAAAAAGCCCTCGTAGAAAAGTACCCTGGCATTTCTGTCATAGACCTGGGGTTGGTAGTCAAAACCATTGACGGTGTATTGGGACAAGTCGCTTTTGTCATTCAGTTTATGGCATTATTTAGCATTCTTACTGGTTTAGTAGTGTTGGTAGGGTCGGTCATTATCAGTCGTTTTCAGCGGGTACAAGAAAGTGTCCTTTTGCGTACGCTGGGTGCCAGTCGTCGTCAAATTCTTTGGATCAATGTGTTAGAGTACTTCTTTTTGGGTAGTCTGGCTTCCTTGTCGGGTATTGTACTTGCGGTGCTTAGCACCTATGCTTTGGCACACTTTGCCTTTAAAGTACCATTCTATATCCACTACTGGTCTACCTTTGCGATCTACTTTATCATTACTGCTGTCACTATTATGATTGGCATGCTCAATAGCCGTGGAGTATTAAACAAGCCACCGTTAGAGGTATTACGAAACGAGCATGCCTAGGAGCCAAGAAACGGCAAGTAATTAGCGATCAGCTACAAGTAATACATAGTAGGCTACATTTAATATTGCTGGGCACTTCACTAAAGTAAAACATCACATAATTTGATATGAAACATGGCACAAAACTCCCAAGAACCAACATGGACAATTCCTAATATACTTTCGTTGTATCGTTTGCTGGTTTTTCCTTTGATCCTTTATTTTATTGCGAGTCAACAAGAACAACTCTTTGTGGTTTTTATTGCCATCAGTCTCATTACCGATATTCTGGATGGAGCCATCGCCCGTGGGTTTAATATGCAAACCAAATTAGGAGCAAAGCTTGACTCCTGGGCAGATTTAGGTGTATTTGCCTTGGCTTTTTTTGCAGTGTATCAGTTTCGGATGGCAGATATCAAAGGCTTATATTGGCTTTTTATTTTGTACCTGTTTTGCTGGTTTTTGGCCTATTTGGTAGTGTTTGTTAAATTCAAAGGCTTGATAGGTTTACATACTTATATGTTTAAAGTGACGGGTTATTTGCAAGGCATATTTATGTTTGTGTGGTTTGTTTTTGGATTTCAAACTTGGCTGTGTTACCTGGCGCTGGGTTGGGGTACCCTTGCCTGCATCGAAGAAATTATCATTATTCTTATTATTCCTGAGCCTCGTTCCAATGTAAAGGGCTTGTACTGGGTCTTAAAAAATTAATCAATGCATCCTGTATTTTACTACCTTATGCCCTACATGCTCATTGGCATAGTAGGCATGGCGCTGGGCAACCGCAAAGTACCGCCCCAAGAACAACAGCAACGTTGGGTAAAACTTGTCAGTTACCTTTGCATCATTGTAGGAGTCAAAATATGTATTTTGGCAGAGGGCTACTGGTTTGTAGCTTTTGCCATATTGCTTATACTCACTATTTTGGTTGAAGTGGTAAAAGTAGCATTACAAAACCCCTTGCCATTTGCTGCCTATGGGCAAATAGGGTTGTTATACCTCTTACTTGTCACAGGTTTTTTATCGTTTGCCTTTCGACTACCTTCCGCAGTTATTCTTACTGGTTATTTTGTAGTGGTTACATTTGATGGTTTTAGCCAGATATCAGGACAACTTTTTGGCAAGACTCCCTTTTTTACCCACATTAGCCCCGCCAAAACCCGTGAAGGTTTTATAGGAGGAGCTTGTTTTGGTTTGACTGCTGCTTTGCTTGCCAAAACCTGGCTTGACTATGCCTGGTGGCAAGCCCTTGCTACTGGTCTGGCAAGTGTGGTATTGGCTCTTACGGGCGATTTGGCAGCTTCTTACTACAAACGACTACACCATGTCAAAGATTTCGGGAAAGTGTTACCAGGGCAAGGGGGCATCACCGATCGATTTGATAGCTTTTTATGGGTAGGGGCAGGGTACGGCTACTTTGGTTGGTTGTTTATGTAAGCAAACATAAAAAAGCCCTGACTTGATTTGCCAGGGCTACTTTAGTTATACTTTTTTGTAAGTCTTGATTTCAGATGACTTAGCCTTTTCAGCTAATTTTAAATCAAATTCTAACTAACAAACTTATAATGCATTGAAAATAAATGTATTACAAGTTTGTTAGTTGCCTATGAGCTCAACGTAAATACGAGCGGGCGATGGATTATCGTTAATGCGTTGCCTTTACTTTGGTTAAAGCTTCGACACTGGTGATATTTTTACCCAAACCACCCAAGTGAGGACAATCCAATAGTGATTGCATGCCTTTAAACTCTACAGGAGTTTTGGTATAGCCATAATTATCGGCAAGGGTTTGAGTACTACGACTAGCGCCCATTCCCACCTCTATATCATGCATCGTAATCTGACAAGGGTGTTCGTAGCCGCAAGCATGAGATATTTGTAATACTTCTTTGCGGAAAGCAGTCATATAATTATGAAAACGTACCGATTTGAAAGTAGGGTCAAGCCCTGAAGACAACCACTTGTTTTGGGTAGCTACCCCTGCCGGACATTTGTTAGTATGGCATACTTGTGCCTGAATACAACCAATGGCCATCATAGGTTCGCGTGCCATCTGAATAAGGTCAGCGCCCATAGCCATTGCCATTAAGGCTTTGGCTGGAAAGCCCAAACGACCAGAGGCAACAAATACAACCCTATCGGTAAGTCCTCGCTCTAAGAATATTTGATATACACTGGTAAAAGCAAAAGCAAAAGGTAAGGATACATGATCGGCAAAAGAGTGAGGAGCAGCACCCGTCCCTCCTTCACCACCGTCAATGGTAATAAAATCTGGACCTTTCCCTCTTTGAACCATCAAATCGGCTAATTCTTCCCACATTTTGAGTTGCCCTACCGCAGATTTAAACCCTACAGGCAATCCTGTGTTTTCGGCAACATCTTCTATAAAGTCTAACATTTCGGGCACGTTGGTAAAAGCTGTGTGTGAGGCAGGCGACAGTATGTCTTTGCCCATTGGAAGCCCACGTATTTCGGCAATTTCTTTGGTAATTTTAGACGCCGGTAAAATCCCCCCCTTGCCTGGCTTGGCACCTTGCGAGAGTTTGATTTCCACAGCTCTTATAAAAGAGTTTTTCTCTACCAGCTCTACCAATTTGTCCATCGAGAAATTACCGTCTTTGTTGCGTACCCCATAATAACCTGTACCAAAATGAAACATAACATCACTGCCGTGGCTGTGGTAAGGCGACAAGCTTCCTTCTCCTGTGTTATGATAACAACCACTGGTGTGGGCGCCTCGGTTCAGGGCTGTCACGGCATTTCGCGAAAGCGAACCAAAACTCATGGCCGAAATGTTGCCTAATGAATAAGGACGAAAAGGTCTTTTGCGTTGGTTGTACTCTCCCATGACTTTGGCGCAAGGCAAAAAATGAGGGTCTTTCAGGTTAGGGTGGTTTTCGGGGAGCTGGTAGGCAAACATGGCAGGGTTGATAAATACATGACCAGGAGCATAAATATCTTTATCGGTTCCAAAACCTTCGTAGTTATTTTGTTTCTTCGATGAAGCATACACCCAAGAGCGTTGACTTCGGTTAAAGGGGAGTTCTTCGCGGTTACTTGCCACAATGTACTGCCTTAACTCTGGACCTATTGACTCAAGCAAATAACGTAAACGACCTACCACCGGAAAGTTGTGTTTGATGGTTTGGCGTTTGTTCAAAATATCTCTGATTGCCAGGTAGATGATCCAGATAGGTATGAGGACAAAAAGTATTGCCAGAAACTCAACCTCTAGAAACTCTAACTCAGTAATAAACTCTTTAAATCGCTGCATTTGTTATTGTAGATTTGACAAATAATAGTGAAAAGATTGTTTGGTGATGTATAGGCATAGCAGACATGTATTGTACCAAATGCCTGTTTGGTATGAATAAAAGGAATTTTATATATTATATACTTATTCCTGGGAAATATTACCTGCTACTACCCGTTAACTATGACTAAACCAAATGTATACACTGTTGGTTTGATTGGCTTAAAATACAGATAAATAATTGGTGTTGAAAGGTTTGAACATATAAAAACCTCTGCCTTTTAGTTTTATACTGTTTCAAAGCAAGAGGTTAACTTACAAGTTGGCTAAATAGTTATTTTAATTGCTGATAATATTTCATCATCAAGCCATTGATAGCCTTGGCTTCAGGCAACTGATGTTGCTCGAAGAGTTGGGCAAGCTGCCCCAGTATGCTGTAATGTGTAATAATGGCTTGTCGGTTATGGGGCGAGTGGTCCAGTAAGTATACCAAGTATTCATCCGCACGTTGTACCAACATTTTGCCTATATCTACCCCCCGTTTTTTTTCTCCGGCTTTTAGTAAAATACCTATCAAAGGAACAGTGTAGTAGTCAAAAGAAATGGCTTGATCGGGCATTTTGTCCAGACAAAACAAAGCTACTTTTCTGGCTTTTTCTGGCTTTCCTTCCTGGTATAACTGAGCCGCCAAACGAGCAAAAGCCCCTCGGCTAAACATGACCATTCTTCGGTGCATTTCATCATAATAAATGTCAGGATTATTTAGCCCGGTCCAGTCTGCTTTTTGTAGTAAATTTTTGTAAGCCAATGTCGTGTTTACATATCCATTGCTTGCTCCTTGTACCTTTACGGGTAATAACCTATACACCAACCCTTCCATTTGCAGGTATTCTTTTAGTCCCAGGTAACTTTTAGCGTCTAAATGGGTAGAAAAATAAATTGGTCGTTTCCATTCATTATGAGCAATCAAGTCTAAAATTGCCAAGTCGTCTTTGTACAAATACTTTTGGGGAAGCACCCACTCCATTTGGTGGTTTAGCAAGTGTTTTTTATCCTCTGGAATAATGCCTTGCTTCAGTATGCTCTCTTTGTTGATGGGCAACACCAGTTTTTGAGTAGGAAACGTATGCAACTGGCGGGTACCACTTTGATAACGCAAACGGGCATCGTGTTTTTTCAACAATTGAAAATACTGTTTTAGGTTCATTCCCTTTTGCAAAAGTTTTTGGGCAGTTTGTGGACTAAAAGCTGGATTTTTGGTAGCCGCAATATAAGGCAAATAGGCATTGGTACCTCTGGCATAGTGTGGCTGGTCTAAGCCAAAGGGCAAGGCATCTGATTGGTACACCTTTCGTCGCAATTGCTCGGTATACCAGGCGCCTGTCATTAATTGTAAGTTACAAACCCTCACATCTGTTCGTACCCCTTCTACTTCTTGGGCGTACCACAAAGGGTAAGTTTCGTTGTCGCCGCTTACAAACAAGATAGAGTCAGGAGCACAACTATTGAGCATATTTTTGGCAGAGTTGACCGAAAATACCCTGTTTGACCTATCATGATCGTTCCAGCCCTCGATAGCCATAAGTAAAGGCACCCACATACAAAGCATACTAACAAATAATACCGCAAGTGGAGACTGTTTAAATAATTGTTGTACCCAAGTGCCCAGCGCCATTGCTCCAAAACCTATCCATACTGCAAAAGCATAAAAAGAGCCCACATAAATATAGTCTCGTTCGCGAGGCTCGACAGGAGGTGAGTTAAAGTAAAACACCAGTGCCAAGCCCAGCATAGCAAACAAGAGGGCATTGATCATAAATAGGGCTTTGCTCTTACGGTATTGGAAAAAAGCACCAATCAACCCCAGCAGTAAAGGCAACATATAAAACTGGTTATTGGCTTTGTTACGTTTGAGTACTTCAGGCAAACTACTTTTTACCTGATGGGGCATCAATATGCCTGCGTCTTGTATATCACTTTCACGTCCGGCAAAATTCCAAAGAAAGTATCGCCAGTACATATGCCCCAGCTGAAAATCCCAGAAGAAAGTCAGGTTATCGCGCATGGAAGGCTTTTGCCCTTTACGTTTTTTGAGTATTTGTCGGTACAGCGTTGGGTGGTTGTCGCGTTGGCTATAAATACGAGGAAAATACATGTATTGATCATAGACATACTTTGGCTTAAAGTCTACCCTTTCGTAACGTTTGCCCCTACGACGATATACCCCACTGACAGGTTGGCTATCAATTAGGCGTGACTCATAGGTAGGCCCGTAAAACAAGGCATTGTTGCCATATTGTTCTCGGTTTACATAACTCACATAACGACTAATTTCGCTTGGCTTGTTCATGTTAATGGGAGTATCGTATTGTGCCCGCACTACAATGATCCCGTAAGAGCTATAGCCAACCAACAACAGCGTAAAAGCTAAAACTAAGGTGTTGAGTTGTACTTTTTGGATGCGCTGGGTATAATAAATGCCATAACCAAGGCTGCTTGCCACTCCAACAATGACCATCCAAACCCCGCTATTAAAAGGCAAGCCCAGCGTATTGACAGCAAATACTTCCAACTTTAGCGCCAAGCCTGGTAAAGTGCTGATCACCCCAATCAAAATGAATAAAATAATTGAGCCACTGATAACCAATGCTTTGACTATGCCCCAAAAGCTGATTTTTTTTGTATACTTAAAATAAAATATCAGCCCCAAAGCTGGAATCGTAAGCAAGTTGAGTATGTGTACTCCTAGCGACAAGCCAGTAACATAAGCAATGAGTAATAGCCATTGGTTGGCAAAACGAGGGTTGTGGACGCTATCCCATTTTAGCATCGCCCAAAATATAAAAGCTGTAAACAATGATGACATGGCGTATACTTCGGCTTCTACTGCCGAAAACCAAAACGAATCGGAAAAGGTGTAAGCCAAAGCGCCTACTACCCCTGCACTTAGCAGGGTAATGGTTTGAACCGTCGAAAGTTGATGTTTGCTAACTGACATCAATTTTAGTCCCAGCAAAGTAATGCTCCAAAACAACAACAAAATAGTGCCTGCACTACATACTACCGATACCATATTTACCCAGTAAGCAACCTGAGTGAGGTCGTTGCCTGCCAATAGTGAAAACAGCCTGCCAACAAGCAAAAAGAAAGGAGTGCCTGGTGGATGAGGTGCCTGTAGTTTATAAGCTCCAGCTATAAACTCGCCGCAGTCCCAAAAACTTGCCGTAGGTTCTATAGTAAGGGCATACGTAATAAAAGCAACGACAAATAGTAAGTAACCTAAAAGGTGGTTGAGTAAAGAAAAATTGAGTTGGGTTGGTCTTCTCATGGCATTTAAGTAATTGTGTTTGATACAAAATTACCTTTACCAAAACAGCCAACTCAATTTGGGCTGTTAAAAAATGTTAGCGGGTATGTTAAAGATTGTTAAGGAATGGTGTAAAAATAAATTTCTATAGTTTAATAAAATATTTTGTTGCTAGACGCGGTAAAAAATCGGCTAATAGCAGCGCTATTCGGCTATTTTTTAACAAAGTATAGCCTCAAAAGATGAGGTTAAGAATGTAAATTTATTTTGGTACCATTCCTAAGGAATCTATCACCTTCAAAATATATGAATAGTACAGACTTTGGCGAGAGGCTTGTTAGCCAAATGTGATCACTATGTTTGGAAATTCCTTTTGTAATTTACGGGCATCCTCATTATCAATATCCCAGAAATGATCCCAGTAATCAGTCCCTCTATTATCGCACAATTCCAAGTGTTTGAGGCGAGGCATTTGGTGGATCACTTCTGGCAAACCTTCAAAATAGTTATCACTTAAATCAAGTTTTTTGAGTTGATCAAGTACACGAATACCTGGAGGCAAAGTCTTGAGCTTGTTATTGTACAAACTCAACGACTCAAGTTGAGGCAAGCCCCTGAGTTGAGTAAAAACTAAGTCAAGGTTGAGGTGGGGGTTGGCTCCTAACCCCAAATGCTGGAGATGTTGGAGGTTGAGCAATGCCTTGGGTACTTCTGTCAAGTGCCAGGAATATAAATCTAATGCCTTCAGCCCTGGCATTTGAGCAAGCAGCTCAAACGTTTGTGGGTTGTTGAGTTGGGGATTGCCAGCAAGCCCCAGGTGTTGAAGGCTTTTGAGTTGCAAAAGCGGCAAAGGAAGTCGCTTTAGCCTTAAGTAGTTCAAGTTAATCTTCTTGCGTGATTGTAATAAATCGGTAAAACTATATTCGAGACACTTTACCACCTTATATCGGTTATTGGTGAGTATAGGGTAGAGTTTGACTGGAATAGTGCCAGCACCTTTTACGATCTGAAACCCCAACTCTATATTTTCGGGGTTGTCGCTCAGGAGCAATTGACTTACTTTTTTTATATAGTCAGGGTTGTCTTGTAAGTAATTAGGTGTATTCATTATAATGTCAGAGTCGAGCTTTCAAAGTATGCCTTATGACTTACCTCAAAGAAGTTTTAAGCCTACTTTTATTTAACAATTCTCCGTAGATTTTTTCCGTCAACTATTTAAGCACTTGACTACCATTAAAATGTATGGTGAGGCACTTTGGGCAAACGAAGTAAAAAATACATACAGTCGCTGGAAGTCATTCTGTAAAACATTGTTTTTCAACGTAAGTACCGAGGCAGAATTAAATATATCTAATGAGTAGGTGTAACAGCCATATTATGAGCGAGTTACCCTTACTTGTAGCTTATAGCTAATTACTTGCTGCTACTTAAGAGCGAATGTTAACTCCATTTCAAAAATTTTTAACTAACAAACTCATCATCTGCTGAAAATGAATGTACTATGGATTTATTAGTTGCTTGTAGAACAGGGTTTAGTACTGATATACGTTGGTATCTAAGAACTTGCACCTGTCAGCGCTGTGGATTATTGATTTAATAAGCCAAATTAATTTTTTTATTCAAAATAATAAAATCGACTTACACTCTTTATACCTCAAGTCTAACGAATGATTTGTGTATAGGGCAATTTTACTTTTAATTGTTGCCATTCCCGGTCTGACAGCTTGAGCCCGCTCAACGATAATATTTCTAACCAAGGCATTTGAGTGAGCACTGCTACTATATTTTGCATAGGGTTGGTGCCAATATCCAATTTTCGTAAAGCACGCATCTGAGGCATTTGAGTGGGTAAAGCCTGTAGTTGATTGGCTCCCAAGTTCAACGATTCAAGTTTGGGTAAATGAAGTAATGCTTCTGGAAATACCTTAAGTTGATTACCGTATATGTTCAGCTTTTCAAGCTTTTTAAGTGCTTTTATTTCTTCTGGCAAGCCAATGAGGCGATTGGCTACTAGTTGCAAGTCGGTCAGTTGTTGCAGGTATTGTATTTCGGGTGGCAAACAAACAAGTTGATTGTTGATGAGCTCCAGTATAACCAGTGCTTGTAAATCGCCAATAGCTGAGGGTAACTCTTGCAAGTGAGTATCGTGTATCTGAAGTATTTGTAAGTGTGTCAAAAGAGAAGTAAGCCTATACTCCAGGCATAAAATTTTACCTTGAATATTATCAGAAATACGTTTAGCCAATGAGTTGGGCACTCCACCTCCTTGCATCAGTTGGTAGGCAAGCCTGATGTTGACATCGTCATAGCTATCAAGCAATTGGGTGAGTTTGTGGGCAAACTCTGGATCGTTTTTTAAATATTGAGCATTCATTTAGGTTGTAAGTTGGGCTTGAGTGAATAGTAAAAGTTAGGCAACTTATGGTGTTTTTTCAAGCAGGTAATACTCTGAAGTTTAAATATTTTTTTTTATTAAAAAGAAGCATTACTATACACTTGAGGGTATATTTGATGGTTTTACTAATTTTGGCGTTTATTGTTAAAATTGTAAATTATAGAGAAGGGCAAAAGAGGAAAAGCTGAAAAGACACTGAAAACACAACCTTTATCAATCAAGTTAACAACATAACATGAAGCGCATTGTTAGTGAGAAAGAAATATTAGAGGCATTAGAGCGCCAGGCTTTTCTGATTGAGCAGAAATTGAACCTGGATGCTATGAGCATTGTAGATTTAAATGAAAGTGTGCCAAAGGGGGTCATGGTAACCTTGAATAGTTCAGAAGATTTTGTACCCGTTTATTTGAGCGACCAATCCTTAAAAATGCTTGATGCTCCTAGAGAGTTATATTTCAAAAACCCTTCTGAGTATATCCAAAAGCTTGTGTATCCAGGGGATTTTGAAAAAAATGCTTCTATTGTGTCCAGTCACTTTTCAGGTGAGAATCGTTTTGCACCAGTAAGTTTTATTCAAAGGTTAAAGTTATATGGTGGCGATGTGTATGAAGGCATGTTTACTGTTACTAAACAAAACCGCCATAAAAAAGAATTATCTAATATACTGATTAGGGTCAAAAACCTAGGGCAAGTAACCAATAAAATGACCCGTTTGTTGGAAGAAACGTTGTATGTACGTCATCATTACCACAAATTTGCCTCACTTACCGCTCGCGAAAAAGAAATCATTACTTTACTGGCATTGGGCTACCAAAACAGTGAAATAGGCGAACAACTGTTTATTTCTAAAGCTACTGTAGAGCAACATCGTAAAAACCTAAAGCGTAAGCTGGAAATAAAGCGATTTGTAGACTTAATTCGTTTTGCCCAAGCATTTGATTTGATTTAAAATGGCAAAAGTTTTTACAGAAAAAGAAATATTAGAAGCGTTAGAGCGTCAGGCTTTTTTGATTCAGCAAAGAATGAATAAAGACGGGGTAAGCATAGAAGCATTGAACGATAGTTTACCAGGGCGAATTGTTATTAACTTGTTAGATTTGAAAACTATGCTGCCTTCGTACATAGGGCACAAATCGTTAGATATGTTAAACATTCCGCACAATATATTCTTTGAAAAACCAATGTCTGTTATACAAGAATGCTTGTTTCCAGGAGACTTTGAAAAATCAGTAGTTTTACTAAAGAAACATTTATCAACAAAATCAAAAGACTTACCCATAAGCTATATACAACGCACAAAGTTGTATAAGAAAGATAGTGATTATAGTGGGATGTTTACTGTAGCCAAGCAAAATGTTTTGACAGGTAAATTGTGTAACTTAGTACTTCCTGTAGAAGAGTTTGGTGTTGCTACTAATAAAATGACCCGTTTGTTAGAAGAAACGCTATATGTACGCCATCATTACCGCAAATTTGCTACTCTTACCAATCGCGAAAAAGAAATCATTACTTTACTGGTATTGGGCTACCAAAACAATGAGATTGGTGAGCAACTGTTTATTTCTAAAGCTACCGTAGAGCAACACCGCAAAAACCTGAAGCGCAAGCTGGAAGTCAGGCGCTTTGTGGATTTAATCCGTTTTGCTCAGGCATTTGATTTGATTTAACATGAAAAAGATTGTTACTGAAAAAGAAATAATAGCAACTCTAGAACGTCAGGCTTTTTTAATAGAGCAAAAGCTGAAAGCACAACAAATGACTATTGAGGAGGCAAATACTTTAACCAAGGAAGATAATTATGCTGTAAACCTGTATAGTTATAAGGAGTTTACACTTGAGTATCTTGGTAAAAACTTTGAAAAAAAGCTGAATGTCTCCACAGAAACTGTAGCGAATGACCCTACTTTATTTATCAAAAATGGAGTCTACCCAGGTGATTTTGAAAAAGGAGTTAGGCTAGTACAAGATTTTGTTTTAAAGGGAAAAAGTATTGGTTATATTCAACGTGTAAAACCTGTAGGCTCAGGGAATTATTTGCCGCTTTATACATTGATAAATGGTCAAAGTTATAAAAAATCCTTGGTTAGTGTGCTTATCTCATTAGAAAAGGTCGGGCAAGTAACTAATAAAATGCTGCGTATATTAGAAGAAACACTGTACATGCGCAATAACTACTACAAATTTGCTGCTTTGACACCCCGCGAAAAAGAAATCATTACTTTATTGGCTTTGGGCTACCAAAATAATGAGATAGGCGAACAGCTGTTTATTTCTAAGGCTACCGTAGAACAGTATCGCAAAAACCTGAAGCGTAAGCTGGAAGTCAGGCGCTTTGTGGATTTGATTCGCTTTGCTCAGGCATTTGATTTGATTTAACATGAAAAAGATTGTTACTGAAAAAGAAATAATAGCAGCTTTAGAGCGCCAGACGTTTTTGATTGAGCAGAAATTGAACAGGGAAATCATAAAGGTGCAAGACTTGAATCAAAACTTACCTAAAGGTTCAATGGTAAGCCTAAGTGATGTCCACACTCTTTTACCAAGGTATATTTATGAGGATTTTTACGATTTCATTAGTGTGAACCTCAATGATTTATTACAAAATCCTGCGAATTATGTGCAAAAGTATTTGAACCCAGGTGACTTTGAACGAGCGGCATATTTAGTTAATACGCAGATATTGCGTGGAGCCAAAGGTCAAAAAGTGAGCTTTATTCAACGTTTCCGACCTCATATATCTCAGCCAGGAACTTTTACAACTAATAGTTTATTGAAAAGCAAGCAAGAGTTATTGGGAGTTCACGTTTCATTGAAAACAATCGATGTTATAACAAATAAAATGCTTCGTGCAATCGAGGAAACTCTATATGTGCGTTACAACTACCACAAATTTGCTTCACTCACCCCTCGCGAAAAAGAAATCATTACTTTATTGGCTTTGGGCTACCAAAATAATGAGATAGGCGAACAGCTGTTTATTTCTAAGGCTACCGTAGAGCAACACCGCAAAAACCTGAAGCGTAAGTTAGAAATTAGGCGCTTTGTGGATTTGATTCGCTTTGCTCAGGCGTTTGATTTGATTTAGAAAAATGAAGCAAATTATTACTGAAAAAGAAATACTAGTTGCTCTTGAACGTCAAACCTTTTTGATAGAACAAAGAATTACTAAAAACGGGTATTCGTTTGAGGAAGCCTGTGAGTTGATTCAAGGGGCTTTACTGCACTTGAATGACATCCATACTTTTGCTCCTAAGTTTTTGAGTAAGCAACACCTAGAGCGCTTTGAGCTTACTTTGCAAGATGTACAAAATGCCCCTACTGACCTGTTTAAGCGTTATGTGAATCCTGATGATTATAATAAGTCGATCATACTTATCAAAGACGTATTGCTCAAGCATAAACGTAAAGCCGTCGGATTTGTACAAAGGGCGGCAATTGACCCAGTGAAAGGCCTTGAGCCATTGTATACTACCTCACGTATTTATAATAAACAACCGTGTTTGGCTGGTATTACTATCCCTTTGGCAAAAGTGGGCAAGGTTACCAATAAAATGGTAAGGGCATTGGAAGAAACAAATTACATGAAAATGAACTATCATAAATTTGCCAGCTTGACCCCACGCGAGCTAGAAATAGTTCCCTTATTGGCTTTAGGTTATCAAAATACCGAAATAGGTGAACAGTTGTTTATCTCTAAGGCTACTGTCGAGCAACACCGCAAAAACCTGAAGCGTAAGTTAGAAATTAGGCGCTTTGTGGATTTGATTCGCTTTGCTCAGGCATTTGACCTTATCTAACTTTACCCCACTTTTTTACCCAAACCTTTTGAAAACGTGTACCTTTGCAGATGAGTATCTGTATGGTAATAAATGCCCTACTTAAGTTACTTTAATGCAAATAAAACATGCGCGAAACTCCAAAAATTTCATTCAAATATTGTATCAGTTTAGTACTGGCAAGTATCATAAGCCTGTGGTTAGGGTGGCAACTACACCCATTGTTTTTATGCGTGGGGTTTGCCCCGGTTTTAATGGTTGAGGCACATATTGAGAACCAAAAACGAGGAAACCTCATCTTTTGGTTGTGTTGTCTGGGAGTTACATTAGGGTGGAACATTGCCGTTACCTGGTGGTTGGCAAAGGCAAGTGTGGTGGGGGCAATAGTTGCCATTGTTTTGAATGCCCTGCTCATGACCCTACCTCTGTTGGCTTATCGTATTACCCGAAAAATATTGGGCAATAACTATGGTTATTTGACCTTGACGCTGTATTGGTTGAGTTTTGAGTACTTGCACCTGCACTGGCAACTTTCGTGGTCTTGGCTTACCCTGGGCAATGCATTTGCCACTGCCCCTTACCTCATTCAATGGTATGAATATACGGGTGTTTTGGGTGGTTCTTTGTGGGTGCTTGTGGCAAACATTTTAACATACTTACTCATCAGTAGCCAACTGAAACATAACCGTATTACTTATACTATATACCTTGCCTTGTTGGTGGGAGTGCCAGCCATTGCATCCATCGCGCTCAAAGCTGGTTATTCTCCACAAAACAGCCTCACAACTGAGGTAGTCATTGTACAACCCAATGTAGATCCTTATACCCAAAAATTTGCCGAAGGCTCCAATTTTACTCCTTACCCCCAACAAATGCAGCGTTTTTTAGCGCAGGCCCAACCTTACTTAAGTGCCAATACCCGTTTGTTATTATTGCCCGAAACCGCTTTCGATGAACAATACAATGAAGCTTCCCTTAGCCAGTATGCAGTATTTAGGCAAGCCCAAACTTTCCTGAAAAAATACCCCCATCTAGCAATGATCACTGGAGCCACTACTTCGCGATTTTATGGCAGAGTAAAACCTACTACTAGTGCCCGTGTACACCCCAAAACAGGAAGGTACTATGAGGTGTTCAACACGGCTGTTTTCTTACAAGAGCATCCGCCTTCTGCCGGGTTCTATCATAAATCCAAGTTAGTGCCTGGGGTAGAAACTTTACCTTATCCTCAAGTATTGGGTATATTGGGTGATTGGTTGATAGACTTTGGTGGTACCAGTGGCTCGTATGGTACCCAACCAGCCCGCGAAGTGTTTACTTTACTTGCTAAAGACAAAGGTGAAAAAAAGATGAAAATAGCTCCTTTGATTTGTTTTGAATCTATTCATGGAGACTTTACCCGTCGTTACATTCACAACGGAGCCAATGCACTGGCTGTGATCACCAATGATGGCTGGTGGGGAGACACTGATGGGCATCACCGACATTTTGCCTACACCCGTTTGCGTGCCATTGAGACACGCCGTGATGTGGTATTTTGTGCCAATACTGGTACCTCAGGAGTAATCAATCAATTTGGAGAGGCAATAGCTCAAACTGATTATGGTAAAAAAGCAGTGCTTAAGCAAGGTATAAAGTCTCATACCAAAATAACTATGTATGCCCGTCATGGCGATTATTTAGGACGTTTGTCAGCATTTATGGCAATAGGTTTAATACTCACCATGTTGGTAAAGAAAATTACTAAAGGAACTACTGGAAGCTTCACTTAAAAAAATAAACATTTAAAACATGAGTAGTACAATAGACTTACAACCATTGGTTGAGCAAGTGATTCAAATCACCAAAGATGTAGGATATTTTATAAGAACTGAACTGAGAAACTTTGACCGCTCAATGATTGAGTACAAAGGTAAAAACGACTTGGTGTCTTATGTAGACAAACGATCAGAAGAAATGCTTATCAAAGCATTGACCAAGGTACTACCCGAAGCTGGGTTTGTATCTGAAGAGGACTCAGCCAACCACCAATTGTCGGGTAAAGAATACCATTGGG
The DNA here is from genome assembly GCF_000169175.1 of Microscilla marina ATCC 23134. Lineage (NCBI taxonomy): Bacteria > Pseudomonadati > Bacteroidota > Cytophagia > Cytophagales > Microscillaceae > Microscilla > Microscilla marina. The sequence continues at coordinate 55,948 of NZ_AAWS01000006.1, read as the reverse complement.
TAGTAGATCCGTTGGATGGTACCACTAACTTTTTGCACGGATTGCCAATTTTTGCTATCAGTATAGCACTTATGCAAAACACCGAAGTGATAACAGGGGTAGTCTATGAAATAAACCGAAATGAGTGTTTTTATGCCTGGAAAGATGGAGGAGCCTATATGGACAATGCCAAAATTAGGGTATCAAGCACCCAAGACCTAAGCGATAGCTTGCTTGCTACAGGTTTTCCTTATTATAACTTTGACCAAATGCGCAATTACCTGGAGATACTCAATGGGTTTATGCAAAATACCCATGGCTTGCGTCGTATGGGGTCAGCAGCAGTAGACCTGGCGTATGTAGCTTGTGGGCGTTTTGAAGGTTTTTTTGAGTACAATCTAAAGCCTTGGGATGTAGCCGCTGGTGCTTGTCTTGTACAAGAAGCAGGCGGAACCGTGACCAACTTTAGTGGAGGGGACGATAGTGTGTTCAAGGGAGAAATTGTAGCCAGTGGAGAAGTACATTCACAAATGCTGGAGATTATACAGCAACATTGGCAAAAGTAAAGTAAAAACGGTTTTTAAGAAATTTCATACCTGCCAGGCTTCAAAAACCTGGCAGGTATGAATAGTATTTAGAATAACATTTTCCTAAAATCTATGATGAGACAGCCTTTTTGTAATCACCATAAGAGGAGTTACGACCTGAGAAGTGACGAGTTTCCAGTACCATCATCTTGGCTTCTTACCTGAATGATATAGTTGTTTGTACCATCTTTTATTCGGTTATAGGCAAGTTTTATCTGATTTACATCATCTAGTGTGATATAATTACCTGCCAGTTGCATATACTCAATATTGTCTAGCAACTGTTGATACTTGTTGGAGGTATCGGTATATTTAACCCATAAAGGTTTGGAGTCTGTAAAGTTTTGCAAAACTCCAATTACCGAAATAAATGCACTAATAATCAAGGCTATAGTATTGATATACCAGTCAAAATTATGTTTACGCATAAAGTCTGTAATATTCAAACCTAGTAATACGGTTACAGAAGCCGCCAATAAAGAAGACAATACACTGAATATCAATGTCCATTTACCCGACTTTTTCTCTTTATTGTTATAAAAAGCCAAGTCTTTTTTAATCTTATTTACCAAATACTGAAGCTTTTGTTCTACCTCCTCTTTTTCTTCAGGGCCTACTTTGGTTCTATGCCGTTTGGTAAATAGTGCTTCATCTAATTTTTCCATAGAAGTGGCCTGTAGTTTAGGCATTTGGTTTACCTTATTGGCAGCAGCCAATACTGCATTCATATCTATTTTAGACTGATACGCTTCCCGCTCTGCTGCTTTGTGGGCATTGGGTGGTGGCGTAGCAATATTGGGTATGGGCTGCGGGTTGGGTACAGAGGTAGCAGTAGGTGTAGGTATTGATGTATTAGGAGGGGGAGGAGTAGACAGGTTTTGTGGTGTAGAAGACAAATCAGGTTGAGAGGTAGAACCAGTAGTTGTACCTGACTGCCCCGTCAGGGGAGTTTGTGGCAAATTAGGTTGAGACGCAGAACCCGCAGTACCCGATTGCCCAGTTAAAGGGTCTTCTGATGGTTTAGGCAAGTCAGGCTGAGATGTAGAACCCGTAGATTGCCCTGCTGTGTTGAGCGGGTCAGCAGTATTGGTAATGGGGGGAGTGGTACCAGAAGTAGGTTGCTTTTCTACCATATCAAACGGGTCGCCACCAGTATTGACAGTAGGGGTAGAGGGTGTTGTTCCGGAGGTAGGGTGTTTTTCTACCATATCAAACGGGTCGCTACCCGTTGTGGAAGAAGTTTCTTGTTTGTTTCCTGTGTTGTCTTCCTCTTTATTTTCTTCTTTTTCTGGAGGTGGAGTGCTGCCGGTAGGAGTGTCTCCTTTGAGCATATCAAACGGATCGTGGGTAGGTTTTTTGTCTCCTGAATCGGGGTTTGTAGGGTTATCTTCAACCATATCAATAGTTCATTTTTTAGTTATAACCATCTCATTTACAAATATATTCCTTTTATTGATTTGTGCAACTGAAGGTGAGCTTATTTGTCTGAAAGTAAACGCTCTGAAGAGTGGTTTTGAATATAAAGCAAAAGAAAGTAAACCGAACCCGCCAAATGACCCAAAAAGGACAGTGTTTTTGCCTGAATCACTGCCCTCTGGAATAGCTATTTTTTCCTGAAAACCAAAATACTTGATTTATCTGTCCACCAATGATAACCAAAAGTAAAGTCAATGGGCTTAACGGTTTTATCTGTCTTAAATAGCCTGTTTAAGTCAGTCTGAAACCCATAGTTAAAGTCACGCACCGGGCGGGCATACTTACCGTATAGTTTTACACTCCAACTGTTTTTAAAATAGCGGTAGGGCACTCCAGTATCGTCTTGTACCGAAGCCGATGTCTGATTGAGGATAATATTACGAATAATACTAAAGTTGTGACCGTGCAACAAGTAAGAAGCCGACTTGGTAAAAGTCATCTTGTTTTTAAAGTTAGTAATAAAATTAACCAGGTTTTTTTTGGTATACATGGCGGTATTTACAAAGTTGGTCCCAAAGTAATACATGCGTTGAGGCAAATCACGGTTCTTATTTTTAAACTCAATTGTTACCCCTTTGATCCCTGGATGCCACTTATTGTCGTTAAAAGCCACAAATTTAGGTTTGCCGTTTTTTTGTACATACACCTTCTGAATACTCAATATCTTATTGTCGGTGCGCGCCATAAATACTGCGATCAAAGGCAACACTCCTTTTACATTGCTATTAAGGTTGTTGATCATGTCGCGGGTAATGAAGTAATTGCGCTTCATCAAAATAGACAACGATTTGCGTAAGCGAAACAAATAATTACCCCTCAGCTGCGCCATTGTAGGCAATGTGCCCATTTTCTCTAGTCCAAACAACAAATAATTGTCGCAGGTAGGAAAAAGCAGGTAAGCATTCAGAAAATCGGGACCAGCAAAAGGGTAGAACAAATTGGTTTGCTTTTTATGCAAGTCAGTAATTTCACTGTCCCGCCATTTGCGTAAGCGTGACAGTTTTTTACTCTCTAATTTTTGCCAGGCAATAGTAAACTCCTTATAATGATTTTGAACCGAGGCAACTTTGGACAACTGCTTTATGTTTTCGGGAGCAGCTTCAGGCAGCGGTAGTGCTGCCATTACACGGGCTATGTAGTCAGCATCCAGCATAGACGGAGTAGTCAATGGAACATCATCTGCAAACGGCTGGGCTTTATAGGCAGAAGGTTGAGCAGAAAGTAAGGCATAAGTGCCCAGAAATAACAAAGTAAAAACTAATTTCTTCATATTAAGTATTTTCAAAGTCTTGGAGTTTGTTTAGCGAACAGCTTTGGGTTTTAAAGCATGTCTTTTTGGTTGACTTTAAACAAACTCGTTATTGTATGACAGAACTTTTTTGTAAAAAAAAGCGGTTGTAAACTTAAAAATTTAAATGCAGGCTTCACAATAAACCGAGAATGCTTTGTAAGTTGTAAAATATAAAACACATTCATCAAGTCATGGTAAATGTAGCCAAATCGATATTTATTACTGCTTTTCCTGTTTATGGAATGGTCATAGGTATTTATGCTGTTCGTCAGCTTTTGTTAGATTTTAGTTTGCCTTGGTTGGGGGTAGCCTTGGGCGGGTGGGCTATAGCCCTTATGTTTGCGGGGTTATTCATTTTTCGTCCTTTTGCCCGTACCAAAGCTGCTATGCCCAAATACACAGCCTTGATGTTGGTAAGCACTGGGTGGGCGATAGTAACGGCTTACACCACCCAAACTCCCCCAGTTTATGCAGCCATAGTATTTGCAGTAAGCAACACTTTGGGTTGGCTCATTTATATTTATTGGTATTCACGTTTTACCTTACGCAATAAAGAGTTGCTTGCGGTGGGCAAACCATTGCCTAGTTTTGTGTTAGAAAACGAGGCAGGCGAACAAGTACAAAGCAAAGAGTTTGACGGACACCCCACTCTATGGCTATTTTATCGGGGCAATTGGTGCCCATTGTGTATGGCACAAATCAAAGAAGTAGCCCAACAATACAAAGAACTCAACCAAAGAGGGGTAAAGGTAGCCTTGGTAAGCCCCCAACCTCACGGGTATTCACGCCAATTGGCAGAAAAAATGAAAGTTCCTTTTCACTTTCTGGTAGATGTAAAAAGCCGGGCAGCTCGCCAATTAGAAATTATCTCAGAAAACGGCATTCCTAAAGGCTTTGAAATATTGGGTTACGATTCCAACACAGTTTTACCCACCGTGATTATAACCAATTCTGAAGGAAAGATCATTTTTGCCGACCTGACCGATAACTATCGGGTGCGCCCCGAACCTGCTACTTTTCTGAAAGTGTTGGATGAGGAAGAGGGTGTTGAACATCGTTCCTGATGGTGTGAAACCTCCTTTTTTTCCTCCTAATAAAGCATTTCCTCTGTCTTCTTCATAAATCCCAAATACGCTCAGTATTTTTTTGTGTTTTAATAGGTATAATTACGTGATTTTAATTCAATATGTGTTTTTATACTGGTTTTTTTAGTAAATTAAAGTAATTTACTTGCTGATGTAATAAAATGACCAGTTGATGTATTTTTCATTACATAGAATATGCCCTGTTTAAAAACAGATATTTGAAACCTTTAAGGGTTCTATAAAATATTTTATGAGGCTGGGTTTAAATGATTTTACTGACTGTAAATGATGGTACTTTCATGCAAATAACTTCAAAAAATGACTGAATCAATTATTAAAATTACTCCCTTACAAGGCACAAGCCAAGGAAGCGAAACCTTTAAAGTAGATTTTGCCAATGGCGCAGAAAAAGTGTTTAAAACCTGGGATTATGCCAGTATTTATTCATACCCAAAATTGTATAGTAGATTATATTGCGATTTACTTGATTATAAAGCGTATGAAGAATTGTCTTGTTTGCTGCTAAAGTATGCTGCGAAAACTCATAAAGAACTTAATGTACTTGATCTTGCCTGTGGTTCAGGTTTAATGGGCAAAGCATTAAAAGAAAACAGCAATGTGGATATTAAATCTTTGGTAGGAGTCGATATCCTGCCAGAAGCCATCGATGCACTTAATCGTGATTACCCTGAAATTTATGATGATACTTTTATTGTAAAAAATGTAATAAAAAATAAAAACCTTACAAAGTATGATTTTAATTGTATTACAATTAGTGGAGGAGCAAATCATATAGAGCTTGAAGACCTTAAAAGCTATGTAAACCTTTTAAATGAAAACGCTTACATAGTATTTAACCTGTTGACAGATAAAGATGACTACAGGAGAAGCCGCATATTGGGCTGGCTCGAACAGGAAATGTCTCTTTGTGAAAGTAAAATATATAATCACAGAAGGTTGATGAGTGGTGATATAGTCAAGCATGAAGCTTTTTTATATTACAAGAGGGACTGATTGTTAGTGCGGCTAGTCAAAAAATATTTTGAGAGCAGGACGATGGTTAACCTATGGACATCATTAAAAGATTGAAATAGGTTATAAATTCTCTTTTCTGAAAAATTACATCAACTGGGTGGTTTTCGTTGGGAAACTTGAGTGTAGGCAGGAAAATAAAGAGGTACTGGCTGTTTGCAAGAAAATGGCAAGCCTTGCCAATCATAGTATAAGCATTTATTTGGGCGAGCATGCACACTATCTGAAAGATTGGCAATAGTAACCCACCTAGTGGCACACAATATAACCGATTTTGCAGAAATACTGAAAATATTCCCTATGCTGAAATTAAACGGAAAAACTTCCCTACGTCTACCTCTCAAGGAACCCTGATCCATGTTTATCTAAAATCTTGATATCAACCAACAATAAGGGCAGCCCAAACTAAGATACTTGAAAAAAAATGAGGCTTAGATAAAGCTGACAAATCACTATACCATTGAAATGTAATTAATCATTATTAAACAATTATTCACCCTTTGATCAGTTATGAAAAGACTTTTTTCAAATTATCAAGTAATTATAATAAAAAGAGTATTTATTCATCAACTATTTTGTATAGCATTGTTGTTTGTTTACAATAGTACCTGGGCACAAACCACTGGTAACTTACACAATTTGAGTAATGAGGCATTGCTTAGGCAAGCAGATAAAATGTTTAGTACTTCTCAGTTTAGTTATCGAAAAGAGCTACGGAAATTTTATAGCGATGAGAAAATTATTCAGGAAAGTGACAGACAACTGAGCAATTTTCGCCTGCCTGATTCTACCTTTCGAAAACCTGCCAAAGAATTGACTCCCCTTGAAATTTCGGTGCTTAAAGCCAAACATATTGCTCGCCTTTTAAATGCTTACAAGCAAAAAGCACTGTTGTTGGAACGCAAACAAACAGCTTTAGAAACCCTGCTTACTCAAGTAGATGAGGTGCTGTTTTCGAGCAATAGGTTTAAGAATGATCTTATATTGCTAACCCCTTATTTATTAGAGGTAAAATTACGAATAAATGATGGTACACTAATAGCATCCAAATTGCCCGCATCATTGTCGCAAGAAAATATTAAGGCAAAGCAACAAAAGCTATCTGGAATCGAAAAACGATTTGAAGGAATCAATAAAGTAGTAAAAAAAGAGATTATAAGCCTTGGGAGCGATATTGCAGAAAATAAAAAAGCTATAGCACAGGTAGCGTTACAACTGTTTACTGCCAAAGAAAAACAGGCAAACGAGCAAAAAAATGTAGCATTACAGAACAAGTATGCCGCAATGACTCCTAAAAAACTATTGAGAACTTTTGCCGAACTATCTGAAGAAAAAAATTGGATAAAGAGTTCTTACCTGGTAGCCTACAATAAAGTAATGGCCTTGGGAAAAGAGGCAGAAGTAAGGTACAAAAAAATAGAGCTGAAAAAACCTCCCAAAACAAAGCGTATAGAAGAGTCGAAAGATACAAAAAAGACAATACAGGCATTGAATAGTTTGCTGAAGTATGACTCTGTTCAAATAAAAAACACCAATGAATTGCAAAGTCAGTTGAAGGCGCTTATTGCTAGTAAGGAAGTTTTTACTGCTGAAGCTGCAGTAATTGGCGAGCATCTGTCAAAGATGATTTTTATTGCAAAACTCATTAAGAACCTTGAAGAGAAAGGAGAAGTAAAACCTGAATCAATGCTGTCAGCAAACTGGTATAAAGCCATTATTGCAGAAGAAGAAAGCCTGACTAAGCAAAATGCAGAAGTAATAATTTTGAGCGAGAATGCAAAAAAACAAATTGAACTGAATGCTAAAGAAATAAAAAAGCTAATGGCGAACTATGATGAGATTGCCAGCAAAAAAAATAGCCTTGAGAGAACAGCCAAGTCATTAATGAAAGTAGAAAAATGGAAAGCAAAGCTTGAAAACATTGGCAAAAAAAAGCTACTCAATACTTTTACTACACTGACAGATAGCTTGGCAATGAGACAACGGAGACTAGAAAGTTATTACAAAAGATATAAAGGAGCAGAAGATACTGCCAAAACTATAAAAAGAGAATTGAACATATTGAAAGGACCTTTGTTCAGAATTATTAAAAGAGAGTCACAGGAGGATAAATATGGCATTCGTTCTCAACTATATGCTCTTATACACAAACGAGCTCAAAGAAAACAAGTCCAGATATTTACTAAAAAAGAACAAAAAGTGGATAGCTTGTTGGTGAAGCCCGAAGCAGAAAAGGCAAAAAGCAAAAGTTTGTTTAAAAACATTGCAGGAGAAAAGTATCAAAACTTACTGGCACAAAATGTAGAAACTATTCAAAAACGCAAAAGTCTGAAAGATTCTCTGAAAACATCATTGGACTCTTTACAGATGTATCTCAGGCAGTTACTTGTAAAGCGGGAAAAAATAACCGATATTTTATTGCAACAAAATCTTTATGCAGGACAAATAAAAAAGCTGTATAGTCAGGCTAAAATAAAACGCAAAGAAGTACCTGCTAAAGTAAATGAAGCATTGAAATATGAACGAATAAGCAATTTCGAATCGCTTACCCATGAGTTGTTTGGGGTGGAACTAAGCATTCAGCGGGAGCTAAAGAGGCTGAGTCAGACAGAAGAGAAAAACGAATTACAGGCTCAGTTTATCAAGATGCAAAAAAATACTGGTGAACGAGGAAGCATTCATAAACAATTAGAGGAATTACAACAGGAATTTGACAATAAAAAAGTAGCCCTGAAAGGTACTGCCTTAGAAGTAAGTGAACAATTGGCAGTTAACCGTCTGAATTCGGATAATGGCATTGAAGAATTTTTTCTTGGGTTTATTAACTCTTCTGAAACTCAAAACTACTCTAAAATACTCACATCAAATTATGTAGAACTTATTCAGTTAGAACAACAACAAAGGATACTGCAAACCCAAATATACAAATTAGAAAAATTAACAAAGCTTGAATACGCAGAAAAAGATTCTATTCCTGTCTTACTTACATTTCTTAATAAACATTTAGAACAACTTGAGCTTGCTTATGAAGAAGAATGGATAAAAATTAAAATAAGGCTGGTACCTGAAAAAGCCAATGAATTAATCAATGCTTTTCAGGTAAAAACAGGACGAAATATTCCTTTGTTAGCTCCAGTTGCTCAAAGTAGCCAGGACTCTATCATTAGCATTAGCACTGATTTATTGTTTGATTACCATGTGCAAATTGCAGCGACGAAAAAATGGATCACTCTTTTTAAGGAAAGGCAAACACCTGGAGGTATAGAGAAAGAAATAGATATTTATGCCGACATTATTAGCGCATTGGAAGCCAAAAATGTGGTACTTAAAAAGAGCATCGCTGAGCTTATTGGTCACCCCAAATCTGAGCTGGATAAGATGGATAAAGAAGAAAGACCTCAAACGAGTTTGGCTAGGCTGATTTTTTTGAAGGGAAAAATTGGGGCATTGAGATCCACAAGAAACCGATTAAGGTACAAAGTTTTATTGTACATGATTATCAAACTGTCTTTTATCGTTTTGATCGCCTGGTTCCTAATAAAAATAGTCAAATCTATGGTAGCTCGTGTTATCTCAACCACTACAAAAGCCAAAGAGGGCAAGTATACAGAGGCATTGCTCACACAAAAAAAATCAAGGACAATTGTTCTTCTTTCCCGATTCTTTAAAAAACGAAAACGAGAGGGAGAAGAAAAAGTAGATGAGCTGGAATGGTTGAAAAAAGCAGATTTTTTGCCTATGGTTTACTTCCTAAAGGCTTTAACTATTGTAGTGATTTGGCTATTTGCAATCACACTTTCTATCGAAACATTAGGCTTTAATGCAGGAGCCATTCTTGCTGGTTTAGGCATTGGTGGTTTTGCTTTGGCATTTGCGCTAAAAGATATTCTTGCCGATTTGTTAGGAGGGCTTACATTACTTATTACCAAACCTTTTAAAGTAGGAGAAAGAGTAGTAGTGGCAGGCATAGATGGCTGGGTACATAAAATAGGTTTACGAAGTTCTGTGATTAACAATTTTTATGGCGAAAAAAATGTCATTTCTAACAGGGTGTTTATCAATAGCACTATAAAAAATAAAGACTCCTGACCACGTTATTTTGTTAATAATATCATTCGTTTGCGGTTTGATACTACCCACGAACAGATTGAGATAGCAATGAAATTATTAAGAGAAATTCCTGAAAAATTCGATGTAACAGAGAAGAAAACCTGGACAACTTACAAGCTGGGAGAGTATTCGCACGATATTGACTATTGGTTTGCTATAGCAGTTTGGAAGCCAGAGGATAAACTAACTGTAGGGTCAGAATATGATAAAGTTAGCCTGGGCACAAGCCAGGTGAATATGGAGGTGTTGCGACAACTTGATGCAAATGGGATTAAACTGGCCATACCAATCGCGCTTAGAGTTGAAAAGCAAGAAGTATCAGAAAGTATTTTTGTCTAATATCAATTGACAGTAAACAAAAAGTAAGGAGTGTAGATTTATTCTATGCTCCTTACTTTTTTATTAGGAGCCATTTTTTGTTTAGTTTAGTTTACATTTCAACTTATGAATGGAAAGACTTTGTCCTTCAAACCCGTTTCCTGCCTTCTGTTATTTCCGACGAACACATAGAAGCTTTGTTTAAATTTAGCAAGCAAAGTAACACAAGCCCTTGAGTGCATCACATACGCGAAGCATTGTTTACTGCATGTTGGGTGGCGGGGTTATTAAAAAACGCCAGTTTTTGCCCCAAATCAAAGAAGCCGACCCGATCGACAACTATCGGGTACGCCCCGAACCTGCTACTTTTCTGAAAGTGTTGGATGAGGAAGGGGGTAGGGAATAGTGGCAAGCGACGAATGATCAAACAGGTTATCCTTGAAATATAAAAATGTCATTAAAATCTATTCGTTACCATCTCGCAAGGACTCTAGCCTTTGGATTACCTCGTCCAGGTTTTCTTTGGAAATGGTAGCGGAGTCAAGCATAAAAAAGTCTTTCACTGACATTTCAAAGTAAGCAAGTATTTTTAAAAAATTACTCAAAGAGATTTCTGTTTTGAGGGTTTCATAGTGCGAGTATTGCCCAGTAGTTACTCCTATAGCTTTCGCCAAAGCCTCTTGTTTAATTTTTCTTTCTTTTCGTATCTGCTTGATCTTTTCTATAATCTGTTCTACTGTATTCATATAAATATTTAAAATAATTTTATTATAAAATTAGTGTTAATTATAGTATAATTAAAATATTGTTTTAATTGTGTTTTCACACGATAACTATTATGCTTTTACTATAATAAAAAACCCTTAAGGCTCAAAGTTTATGACAACTCACCTTAAGGGCATAGTATAACTTTGGAGAAAAATTACAAGGCAAAATTCGATAAAAGCCACTAAAAACTCAAGTGTTAATATCTGGATAATTATTTTTTGCCGCACAATCAGGGGTGATTGTAAGCCCAGAAATAAGAGTGGAAGATTTACGAAGCTATTAAATATTTAGAGCGTAAAAAGTTGAATGTATCTTAAGGTTCAAAGACAATTACCTCTACATCATTGGCCACTTCTGACAGCTTTTCTTCAATCAAGCGCTTTACCTCAGTCCAGGCCAAGCCACCATACCCACAGCCCAGAGGAGGCAAAGCAATAGAAGCCATCTTTTCGGCGGCTATCACTTTTGCCAAATCATCTAGCCCCTCACTCACGTAAGCTAATTTTGATTTTCCCCGCCAATGTTGTTTGGTCGGAAAGTTAACAATGATGCCAGGAGTGTTGTCCGTATGGGTTACAAACATTTGTCCTGTATGTACCTCGTCGTTTTTACAAGCAGCCCGATATAAATCGTAGTTTGTCGGAAAGCGTTTTTTAAACTCTAGTGCCAGCCCTTTGCCCATCACACCCACAGTGTTTACTGGGTTTACTATAGCCACTACATCTTCGTCAAATAAAGAGCCCCCTTTTTTAAATGTTATTGCCATATTTTTAATAAATTAGGTCTGTTTTTTTTGCTACAATTTACAGCAAAGAAATGGAGGCTTCAAGCCTCGATTGGAAAGAAAATAAGTTTAAATTTTAGCGTAAAAATATGTTTCTCCCTAACAGCGATAACTTGCGATATTATCCTCCTGATTTGATTAATGCATATCTTTCTGTATTCTTCCGAAGGCATTTATTTGGGCTCAAAGTATTTAGTCATTACGACCAACATTGGGACTATTTCATCCTGCGAACCCGCTACGTACTTGCTGCCATTCCCGACGAACACATAGAGGCGTTGTTTAAATTTAGTAAGCAAGATGTAACTACAAACCTTTGGGCACCCTACCAACGCGAAGCTTTACTAACAGCATGTTGGGTGGCAGGTTTATTAAAAAAGCGCCAGTTTTTGCCCCAAGTCAAAGAGGCTATTTTGACCGCCAACGATCATATCTTTTTTTCACCTGCTTGGCTATCTGCTTTGTTTTTATACAACGACGAAAGCTTGATTCCTACTTTGCAAACCTATATCAATCAATACATCGAGCCTCAATATTACAATTATCGTAATGCAGCTACCCAAGCAGTGTATGCCTTGCGCCTGTGGGACAACCAGCACCAAACCAACTACGCAAAAGCTTATAGCCAATATGATATGCATTTACGTATCAAAACCAACTTAGACCAAGTACTCAGGGTAAGCGAAATTATCAGAGCCAATATTGACTTTACCTATAGTTGGCAACTCCAACAACGCCTCAAAACACTGTTAGACGAAACCACTACCCCTAGTGATTATTGTCACGGTTTGCTTACTTCACCCATTATCAGAACTTATGCTGAAGGGCAGCAAGCCCACGTCTCGTGGTGGTGGAACCTCGAAAAAAGGAAAGCCCAATACTTGACAGGGCAAACAGCTGATATACCAGATAAAGAGTCACTAGAACATCACCCACAAGCCTTGGTTTTTCGTACCAGTCATCGGTTCGAAAGCTTTGTTCGCCAATACATCCAACGCCCCCAACGAGCTGCCTATTTACCTGAGCTGATCAAAGAAACCTTACTATCTCAAGACCCAATAGACCTATTGGCAGCCCTTGAGATAGATATTACCTATTGTTTGCCCAGAGAGGTCATAGAGATTTGCTACCAAAAACTATTTGAGTATTTGCCTCATTCTATTGCTTTGTACGAAAGCTACGCTTTGGCACTGCTGATGCGTGGCAATAGCCATGACCAAAAAGCAGCGGTTATGTATGAAAAAGCTCAAGCAATGAAAGCAAAATATATTTGGGATGAGTCGGCGTGGGGAGGATGGGCGCATAACCCTGTGCGGTATAAATAGCAACAAGCTACTTACTCACTATAAGCAGCAAGTGCGCTTAAGTCGTTTATTCAATTACAAGTCTGTGCTAGTGCATTAGGGATTAAATAAGTTGCTTATTAATTTGGATGAATTAACTACGTTGAGCTCGCGAAAAGCTCGGTTTTGTTTTCTGACGAGTCGTGAAAATGGCGGATAGTTCGCTTTTTGAATTCCGATGCATATCGGAACCTTAGCTATCTAACTTTTTTACGAGGAAGTCAGGGGGCAAAAGTCGCCAAGTAATATGTGAGTGACTTAGTGCCTGATGCACTAGGTTATTCTAATTTGAAAAAAGAGTTGCCTTAGGGCTAAGACAACTCTTTGATGGTTTTTACTGGGGTAAGCCCATATTCTTTGCCTTTTTTTACCATAAAAGCAAAAGCTTCTTCTATTTCATTACGAATTTCACCGTCCAGTACCGCTTCTCTTACTGCCGTTTTTATCAGTCCTACCTCACGGCTGGGTTTCAGGTCAAACGCTTCCATAATTACCTCACCCGTAATCACCGGTTGAAAGTTGCGCATTCGGTCTTTTTCTTCTATTTCTTTGAGCTTGCGTTCTACCACATCAAAGTTTTTGAGAAAACGCTTTACTTTCTCGTGGTTTTTAGACGTAATATCTGCCCGGCAAAGCATCATCAGCGCGTCTATATCATCGCCAGCATCAAACAATAAGCGGCGAATGGCTGAATCGGTGATGTGGTCGCGGAACAATGGAATGGGGCGCAGGTGCAAGCGTACTAATTTTTGCACAAAACGCATGCGGTCGTTCATGGGCAACTTAAGCCTACGAAAAATATGCGGAACCATTTTAGCTCCTTTGTCTTCATGCCCGTGAAAAGTCCATCCCGCCCGTTTGTCAAAGCGTTTGGTAACAGGTTTGGCAATGTCATGCATAATGGCTGACCAACGTAGCCACAAGTCGTCCGATACCTTGGCCACATTGTCAAGTACCTGTAGTGTATGGAAAAAATTGTCTTTGTGTGCTTTGCCCTCTACTACATCGACCCCATGCAGATCTACCATTTCAGGAAAGATCAAGTGTAGCAACTCAGCATAAAACAACAATTTAAACCCATAAGAGGGCACCGAGGCTGCTACAATTTTATTGAGCTCTACCGTAATGCGCTCTTGCGATACAATCTTGATACGCTCTTTGTTTTTTTGAATAGACTCAAACGTATTGGGTTCTATGTCAAACTTTAGCTGAGTAGCAAAGCGCATGGCACGCATCATTCGCAATGGATCATCAGAAAAAGTAATGTCTGGGTCAAGCGGAGTTTTAATTACCCGCTGCTCCAGATGCTTTATTCCCCCAAAGGGGTCTATCACTTCACCATAATTATTTGCCTGTAGGCTAATGGCCAAAGCATTGATGGTGAAATCTCGGCGGTTTTGGTCATCTTCGAGGGTGCCATTTTCCACAATTGGCTTGCGCGAATTGCGTTGATAAGACTCTTTCCGAGCTCCTACAAACTCCAGTTCCCAGTCTTGAGCCTTGATTTGAGCCGTACCAAAATTCTTAAAATAATTTACTTGTGGTTTATCAGGTAGCTCTTCAGCTACCGCCTTTGCCAGTTCTATACCACTGCCTACACATACAATATCTATGTCTTTCGAGGGGCGCTTAAGTATCAAATCGCGTACAAAGCCACCTACCACATAAGTTTCAAGCCCGGTTTGCTGGGCTACCTTAGCCACAGTCTCAAGAAGGGGATTATTGTCTACAACTTCCTTATAATTCATTTTGGCGCAAAATTTTGGGAACATCCCACAGTCAGGTGTATGCCTGTCCTGTGGGGCTTTGAGTGTTCTTTTATCAGTACAAAATCACTCTACTTATACTACAAATCAGAGGATATGCTATGTCAGCTTTTAAATTTCAACACTTATTTTAAAAATATCTAAATAGAGGACTTCAGCCTATTTTGTAGAGTGTTTGATAGTGTCTTAAGTCCTTACTGTTACTTATGGTCATTAGTTGCCTATGGAACAGGGTGTATCTAGAACCTTGCACCTAGTGCATTAGGGATTAAATAAGTCGCCAAATAATATGTGAGTAACTTAGTACCTAATGCACTAGTCCCTAGAACCTCGTTGGGGCTATGAACGAATGATTTATCCAAGTTTGCAAATATAACAAACCTAAAGCAATAAATAATCATATTTGCTTAAGCAACAAACGACAAGCAAGTAGCCTGTCGTTTGTAAAATTTAAGAATTAATGCTGTATTTTTTATAAAGCCAACAGCCAATAGCTAACAGCTTATAAATACTATCGACCATTGACTGAATGCTATCGACTACTACTACTTCACCTGTACCAAGTACTTGACCGTACACTGCGAGTGATTATAAATGATGTACTCATTGTTGCGTAAATCGGCGCCGCCTTCGGCAAACAGAGAATCATAATCCCCTTTTTTCTTGAGGTTTTTCTCGCTCAATTCATAACACCACGATTGGTGTTTTTTGAGGTGGTATTGGTTGCCTACGTGCACCTCGTATAAGGCAAGAAAACCATCTTTTGCCGTGCCTCCTGTCCAGTAAGAACCACGCAAAGAGGTGTAGTTCAGTGATTTACGAAACTTATCAGCAAAATACAAACCGTACCCAAACATTTTTCCGGTGATTACCGCATTGGCGGGGCGTAGCACCAGACCGTTTTCCAGAATGGACATCCAGTTTTCGTTACGGCTCCCGTGCCAAAAAAGCTCAGTTTTCTGATCTTTAGCTGTCTTTTTAAAGTCGTCGTACCAATTCTGCGTCTTGATATTAGTTACCTCAAATGCCTTGTGGAACTTATGCGCTTCGTCTTGCATCAAGTCCTTGATTTTACTAATTACCGCCTCATCGGTCACCGTAGCCATTTCCAGCCCCATTGCCTCCAACAAGTTTATTTCGTTGGTGTTCTCCTCCTCAGCAGCTACTTTGGTTTTTTCATTAATGTCTACCTGTCCACGCATTACATCAAGTGTCGCCTGTTCTTCTGCCATTTTCTTTTCCATGGTTTCCACATCGTCTTGAGTAGATGCACCAGTAAACAAATGGTCGTTTACATTAGACATTTTACGAGGGATAATCTGGTACAAATTCAACAAGTTACGGTTAAGATCTTCCAGCTTAAGCTTGACTTTTATATCCTTACTTTTCTTTTCTACCATCCCTACAATCTTGTCCAAAATCTCTTGCGCCTCATCCACTTGTTTGCGGGTTACCTGGTCGGCAGTTACATTATAGTTGTCGCCAATAGATTTTTTGGCATATTTGGTCAATAGATTAACAAGCTTTTCTACTCCCTTATCGTCAATGTCAGCCAGTTTTATTTCCTCTTTGCTTTCGGCAAATAAGTGGGTTTGATCAGCGTAGCCCTTGCGGGTTTTTTCGCGGTACTTCTGGTCCCACTCCCGCATTGAATAGCTTCGGGTAGTAGCACGTCCACCTACCCTGCCATAGCTTACTGTAAAGGTGCCATCACCGTTTTCTTGCATTTCATAATACTTGTTGTTGTTGTTGGCAGTCACCATGATTAGTTTTGCCGTGCGAAGGTTGTTGTCAGTCGCGTTGTCGTTTTCGTTGCTCATTGTTTTTGAAATTGTTAGACTTGTTAGTAAGTATATTTTGAAAGAGGTAGGTAGCAAGTGACCTAACACAAGTATAAAGTAGAAGAAGGTATATACAACTTGCGATTTGCCGCTTACCACTGGTCTCTATTATAAAGCTTTACCCAAAAATACAATGTATCATATATTTAGCGTCCACATTTGCCAAGAAATATTAATGAAATTTTTTTTCATAAAATTGATAAGTGATCCGGAAAAAATAAGAGGTGCCAATTCAAGAAAATATATTGTTCTCAGACGATGCAAAAAAACGGTGCATAGCCGAAGTTATGAAGCTTTTTTTTGAGAAGAATGAGGGCAATAGATACACTTTAATAGCTCAAATTATTTATTGAAAGATGACTAAAGAGAAGCCTTGCGTGTTTTTTTTTTGAGCAAAGGTGTATTTTTGTGGTTTTATAAGTATTAAAAAACAATGGAAGATCATAACAAAAAGATATTATCTCTTTTGAAAACTAAAGATGCTCATAACATAGCACTTGCTTTTCAATTGTGTTTGGGGAAAAATGGAGAGTACAATGAAAAAGTGACCAAGGAGTTAAGAAAATATCCTATTTCTTGCATTAAGAATAATGTAGAAATGGAGTTTATTAAGCAAGTAGACGCGATTGAAATATATGACAATGAGCTGTATTTTTTAAAGCCTGGCAACAATAAAAACACAAAGCCATTGTCTACTGCCGATGGTCATTCATTAAAAATAATGGTGAATCCGTTTCCACCAGAGTTGTTCGCTTTTACAGGTTTGAAGTCTTTGTTTTTGATTCAACGACAAATTACGCATATACCTCCCGAAATAGAGCAGTTAAAGAGTTTGGAAGTACTTAATTTAAGTGATAATAGTATAGAAACAGTCCCACCAGAGATAGGGAACTTAGACCAGCTACAAAACCTTGATCTAAGTTATAATAAAATAAAATCGTTGCCTGAAGAAATGGCTAAGTTAACTGAGTTGTCAGAGTTAAACCTGCGTAGTAATAAGTTGTATAGTGATGACCTTAGTGTATCAGGGGC
Organism: Microscilla marina ATCC 23134; assembly: GCF_000169175.1. NCBI lineage: Bacteria > Pseudomonadati > Bacteroidota > Cytophagia > Cytophagales > Microscillaceae > Microscilla > Microscilla marina. The sequence continues at coordinate 38,536 of NZ_AAWS01000006.1, read as the reverse complement.
GCTTCAAAAACTGAAAGTGTTGGATATAGCTTATAATGAGGTACAGTTTCTACCTTTTCAGCTAAAGCTAAAAAAACTAAAAAAGGTGATTGTGTCAGGTAATCCTATGTCACCCAAGGAAGTAGAATTTATTCGCCAACTTTCGGGGAAGTGTAAGATAATAGACGAAGATGAGTTTTTTTTATAAAAAAGAAATATTTGCCAAATTAACGTCTGCCCAGGCTGTTTTAAGTGTTTCTTTAGGTCACTTGAAACTTATGGTAAAAAGAAGCCTCCGATCTTGACAAGACAGGCTTTCTAGCCGAATGACTCAATAGACTTGAGCTATGACTGAGCTTTGCACTCGCAAACAAGTCTGAATACTTGAGAGAACACCATCGTGTTTACGGAGCATGCCTAATAATATGCCCAATAAAACAAAGGCCATCTCATGTGTTTTTCTGTGAGTATTTCTGAGATCTACAGCTGAACAATTTTGCATTTCTTCGTACAAACTTCGTCTTTTGATTAACATGAGAGTAAGGGTTAGTGGTAATTGAGGTGGAGCCAACACTCCAATTTTACAACTAACCCTCACTTTCAATTTTTATAAGAAAGTACTGTTACTCCTCCTTTAGCACTTTATAAAATGTGCCATTTACTTCTACCAAATAAATACCCGCTTCGAGGTCGGTTACATTAATAGAACCTTTGTATGCCAGTTTTTTACGAAGCTTGCTCTGCATATCAAAAATGCGAACGATGGTACCTTCGCCAATGCCCTTGATAAATAACTGCTCGCCCAGTGGGTTGGGGTAAATACTTACCTTACTTTCTGGCTGTGGTTGGACAAAGCCTTGGGTGGTGGTTCTGGCCGATGAACCTCCTGCTGCCGCACAATTAGTACAACTCTTGATCCAATCAATCTCAAAGGAAGTATTTGGCACATTTACTGGGTCAAGGCGTAGAGCTTTGATGGTACCATTCCAGGCAGGGTGATTGCCCACATTAAAAGTAAGCGTTTGCCAGTCTCCATTGCCTGTATAATGAGTAGTTATCGGTTCATTTTCTGCTGGAAAATAAGATTCATTATTGATATAAAAAAACAATAGAGCAGGCACATTACGCGAAGCCTTCATTCGTACCTGAATGGTGCGTACCTGATTGGCCTGGAAGTTAAATTGATCGTTAATAATGATTACTCTATTATTATTATTGCCAGAGGTTCCGCGCAAGGTGCCATCTTTTACTTGCACATTTACAACATGGTACAACTTTGTCCAACCCTCAAGTTTATCAGCGTTATCAGTTTTATCAAAACCAGTCTCCAAATCTTTGGCATCAAGCTGATCACGGTTCTTATGATTTTCCTCCACATCTGACATGCCATCTCCATCAGTATCTATGTGACTCGATTTGATCCAATCAATCTCAAAGGAAGTATTTGGCACATTTACTGGGTCAAGGCGTAGGGCTTTGATGGTACCATTCCATGCAGGGTGATTGCTCACATTAAAAGTAAGCGTTTGCCAGTCTCCATTGCCAGTATAATGAGCAATTACCGGCTTATTTTGTGCTGGAAAATAAGATTCATTATTGATATAAAAAAACAATAGAACAGGCACATTATGCGAAGCCTTCATTCGTACCTGAATGGTTTGCACCCGATCAGCCTGGAAGTTAAATTGATCGTTAATAATGGCTGCTCTTATACCACTATTGTTAGAGGTTCCACGCAAGGTACCATCTTTTACTTGCACATTTACAACATGGTACAACTTTGTCCAACCCTCAAATTTATCAGCGTTATCAGCGTCATCAGTTTTATCAAAACCAGTCTCCAAATCTTTGGCATCAAACATACTGCGACTTTTAAGATACTCGTCCACATTTGACATACCATCTCCGTCGGTATCCATCATAGGTACCACAAAGTTGGTATTCCAAGTGAGTTTATAATATTGCCTGTTGCCAATGGCTTTTACTTTTACATACAAATCACCCGCTGGCTCTATGTAGTACCCACTGCCCGGCGCGCTACGCAAATCATCTAAAGATGTATACGAAGACATACTTAAAGCGGTCTTATCAGGGCAACTGGGGCAATCAATAGCGGCTACCTCTAAACCACCCAGTTTACCAAAGTCTTTGAAGACAGTAGTGTTCTCATCGCCTGTTGTAGCATCATCCATTCGCATTTGTATCATCTGCGTTGAAGGCAGCTTGTCAAACTCATATATATATTCAAAGCCCTCGTTTACAATTACAGGCAGCGATTGGTAATTACCTACCTGCACACCATCTGGTTTGTAAGAAACCTGTCGGGACTCAGCACCTTGTTTTTGACGGGTAACCACAATATTGGGAAACTTGTTTGTTTCAATATCAGGATAACGCAACGTAGCCAAAGCAAAACGATGATGACTGCGATAAACATTTGCCCATTTGTTTGGATATGGGTTTTTTTCATCGCCCACCAATATAAAAGGATGGTTGCTTACCAAAGCAGTGTTAGGTATCCCGGTAAAAGTTCCGGTTTCGTCTTTAACCACCACAGACCAAACTCTGGGGCGAAGTCTGAATAAAGGCTGGTCATTTGTTGGTTGAATATTGAAGTTATCTAATTCACAACGAACTACCTGATTAGTGGTGTTACCCCTAAATATATGGTTTACATGTTTGATAGCTGAACCAATGTTCCCCAACAAGTTGGCTTTTTTATGATCCCACCCTATAAAATGACTATGATGTATTTGGCCAGGGCCATCGTATACCAAATACGCCCGGCGCTCCTCGTTTGCAGGAATCAAATCATAACCTGAATGAGCCACAAACACCGACTTATCTACAATGCAGTTGCTGGCAAACATAGTAGCCGCCTTGTTTTCAACGAATATATTGTTTCTAAAAATAAGGTTATCGGTAGGACCTTGCACAATATGTTCAAGCCAGCCAAAGCCTGCATACAGTGCCAAATCATTGGCAAACCACAGGCAGTCTTCCATCAAGTGTTCTTCCTTGTTATCCCATCCCATGCTCACCAAAATCTTGTGATCAGAACGTATTTGGTCAAAAATATCAAAACCAGACATACAACTATGGGCCACATTACCCTTAAAACTAATAAGAGGCGACTTGTATGGTTCCATATCCTTAAAGCGAGGGTCGTTAGCTGATGCTCCTGTAGGCTTGAGAGGGAACGCAAACCAATACCCTGTACCATGTGTGCCAGCGGCTATGTTGTCTTCAAAGGTGTTTTGGGGGTTGGTAATCCAGAAGCTGGCTGGGGTGCGGTCTTGCATTTTATCAAGCTCGTTATCAGAAATAATTAGTTCTTCTCCTTTTTCGGGACGTTTGGTAAGCAATACCACATTTTTTTTGATGGTGTTAAAACGTTCGCTGCCATCTTCCAGAAAGACGCCATGCCCGATGTGGTCATAACAAAAATTGTTTTCAACGAGTGTGCTGTCTGTACCATGAATGGTAATGGCTCGGTTGTACGATTGGTGCACACTGGAGTTTTTGAAGTATTGTCCCTTACCTGCCTTACCCAACATATGCCAGTGGAACGGGTAACGCCCCATTTTCTGTTTTTGCCCCATGTTGTATAGTTCCACGCCACTTACATAAGCCTTGCCATTGCCCATTATCATGATGTGGCCACCATAGCCTGTAGTAGTAGGGGCTCCCTGTATTTTAATATTGTGGGTAAGCATACCTACTTCGGCTCTTAGGTCGGCCGTCCAGGTTGGGGAGTCTTCAGCATTTTTGTAAGTTTTTACCCCTCCATTATGCGCATAGGTCAAAGCGGTGCTTAAGGTAACTCGTCTTCCTGCTACTGAATGAATGGTGCGTTTTTCGGATCGATCAACCCAGACACCTTCTTCCTTGGTAAGACGATTGGATGTAATGATGATCTCATCACCCGCTTTCCAGTGGGGGATAGCCCCTTCCAACACAATTTGATTGCTACCAACAGCACCGCCACTTTGCAGTTTTGTCCAACTGGTTTTTGCCAAACCATGCATCTCCAGGCGGGCACCTCCCATAGCTCCCAAATAATTATCTCCCATTGTTGAGTGAGCAGTACCATCCCCAGGTGCATTGAGGGTAATGGTGGCTTGTTTAGGGTAAGGAACCAGTGCCTGCCCAAGTTCAAACAAAGCTCCTGCTCCCATCACCATAATATTATGAGTAGTAATATCCAGGTCACGGTTTTGGGCCGCCACCAGGTGTCCCTTCACCATGATGCGTTTTGCCTTGATGTTTCCATTCATTACTACAGTGGTTCCTGCTGGTATAGTTACCATCTGGCTACTGTTTGTCTGGCTGTTTATCCAAATTTGCCAATCGTGTAGTTTCTCAAGGCGCAAATCGTCTACAAAGGCGGTTTGATCACCTTCTTGTGAAGGAACTCTTCTGAGTTCTATATTGTGGTTGCCAGCAGTTAAATAAATGGCCAAAGAATGTAAGTCGGTGTAAGAGTCAGAGGGCACTGGTATATTACCCAAATCGATACCATCTATGCGTATGCCCACATTTGGGCGTTGTGTGTTCAGCACCTTGGCACGCAATGCAGCCTTTACCCGTACCCGGTAATAACCAGCCTCGGTCACTGTATACGAGCGGCGTGCTCTTCCTTTCTTTTGTAACGAAATCACCTGATTTCCGGTAAGGTCAGAATCGTTGGTTGAAAGATTTGCCCCATCAAAAAATTTCCAAATATTACTTGTTGCTGGGCTTTCAGAACCATCGACAGACATCACTGTGCTATTAGACACAGCAGTAAGTTGCGCTTTGAGCGGATGAATGCACGCAACAAAAGCCAGCAAGCAAGCCAGGTAAAAAGGCTGCACAGGCGGTTTTAGTCCGACGACCTTGTTTGTAAAATGTATCATAACTTGTGTATTAACCAACAGGCAGTCTTGAATTATTTTGATAGGCACTTATTATCCACCATCTGCCTGGTAAGTATTGTAATATCTAATTTCCTACTCTGTTGTTGGGTTTTCGGAATCCCCACCGGCAAAGGTCTTACAAAGAAAAATACTTTCCCAAAACGAGGTATAAGTGGTCGTTTTTGGGGTATAACTGGTAATTGGAAAGAATTTCATTGTATTTTTTTTATTCAAATTGTACCTATAGTAAGAAGAGGTGGAAACTTTAGGCAGCATATAAAGAAGTGTTCAAAATCAGGGATGATAGCAGCAATTTGAGGTGTAAAAGAAACAAATTGTTTGTTTTGCCCTACTATTTTTTAGAATAGGAAAAAAATAAGGGAAAGATGTTTTTTGTGTCGTCTATTCTACCCTACTATTTTTTCGCCTCGGTTTGTGTCTCCACCATAGCCATTAGGTTAAGAGAAGCATAGCAAAAAAATTACTTTTGAAAAACCGAAGCTACAGTTTAACTGTGCTGAGCTCATCGCAGTTAAACAAGTTGTACCTAGTGCACTGGAGACTAAATTACTACCACATTATTCGGAGTCTTTAGCTCGCTGACTTTACTTAAAAAAGTTTGCGTAGCTTTGGCTATGCGCACTTTTTGAAGTGCGTCAGCAAACAAAATACCCTCGAATAAATAGTATATTTATTTAATCCCCAGTGCACTAGAACCTTGTTGGGGCTTTTGAACTAAAGCTAAAAAAACTAAAAAAGGTGATTGTGTCAGATAATTCTATGTCACCCAGGGAAGCAGAATTTATTCATCAACTTTCGGGGAAGGGTAAGATAGTAGATGAAGAGGTGTTTTTCTTATAAAAAAGAAATATTTACCAAATCAACGTCTGCCCAAACCCCAAGTTTTTGTAACTTTGTTCACTTATTTTGATATTATTGTGAATACATGAACAATCCACATTTTCCAAAAATAGCTCAGGAACTAAATATTACTGAGCACCAGGTGGCAGCCACGGCGTTATTGCTCGACGAAGGGGCTACCATTCCTTTTATTGCCCGATACCGTAAAGAAGCCACCGGAAGCTTAAACGAAGTTGTCATTGCACAAATTCGTGACCGACTGACGCAACTGCGCGACTTGGACAAAAGAAGAGAGGCTATACTAAAATCGATAGAAGAACAGGGTAAACTCACCCCTGAACTCAAAAAGAAAATAGAGGCTGCCGAAACTATGACAGCCCTCGAAGATTTGTACCTGCCTTACAAACCCAAAAAGCGCACCCGCGCTACCATTGCCCGCGAAAAAGGGTTGGAACCTTTGGGAGAAAAAATATTCGCTCAGGAAGATTTTGACTTAATAGCAGAAGCCAAAAAATTTATTGATCCCGAAAAGGGCGTAAATACTGAGGAAGAAGCCCTTGCCGGAGCCCGCGACATTATTGCCGAAAAAGTAAACGAAGATGTGGAAGCCCGTGCTACTATGCGCGACTTGTTCTGGAAAAAAGGCGCCTACACCGTAAAAGTGATTCCAGGCAAAGAAGAAGAAGCCAAAAAATATATGGACTACTTCGACTGGGAAGAAGCCGTGCAAGAGGCTCCTTCACATCGGGTATTGGCCATTCGTAGAGGTGAAAAAGAAGGCATGTTGTCGCTTGATACCTCGCCCGAAGAAGAAGAAGCTCTACAAAAACTTGCCCACCGTTTTGTGAAAGAAGGCAGCAATGCCGAAAACACCGAGCAAATGGAACTTGCCGTAAAAGATGCCTACAAGCGTTTGCTTAAATCTTCTATGGAAACCGAAGTGCGCCTTAAGGCAAAGAAAAAGGCCGATTCTGAGGCTATTCAGGTATTTGCCGACAACTTACGTGAACTCTTACTGGCGGCTCCTTTGGGGCAAAAAGCAGTCTTAGCAATCGACCCTGGTTTTCGTACAGGCTGCAAGGTAGTATGCCTCGACCCACAAGGTAAGTTGCTGAAGCACGACGTTATCTTTCCCGATCGTCGCCGCACCGAAGCAATGGCCACCATTCACGATTTGTGCAAAAAATACGATGTACAGGCTATAGCCATTGGCAATGGTACCGCAAGCCGCGAAACCGAAGCTTTTATTCGCAGCATTGGCTTGTCTAAAGAAGTTTTGGTGGTAATGGTCAATGAAAGCGGAGCGTCTATCTACTCAGCGTCTGAGGTAGCACGCGAAGAGTTTCCTGATGAAGACATTACTGTCAGAGGATCGGTTTCTATTGGACGCCGTTTGATGGACCCACTGGCTGAGCTGGTAAAACTAGACCCAAAATCGATAGGAGTAGGGCAATACCAACACGATGTAGACCAAACCGCTCTCAAGAAAAGCCTGGACGACGTGGTAGAGAGTAGTGTAAACAAGGTAGGGGTAGAAGTAAATACAGCAAGTAAACAACTCCTGACTTATGTATCTGGTTTAGGCCCTGTGCTTGCGCAAAATATCATAGAATACCGCAATGAAAACGGTGCGTTTAAAAGCCGGGCGGAACTCAAAAAAGTAAAGCGTTTGGGCAACAAGGCGTTTGAACAAGCGGCTGGTTTCTTGCGCATTGGCGATGCTCCCAACCCACTCGATGCCAGTGCAGTACACCCCGAAAGTTACCCCATTGTAGAACAAATGGCTAAAGACTTGGGCTGCTCAGTAACCGACCTCATGAAAGACGACAAGTTACGCCAGCAGATTGACCCTAAAAAGTATGTAACCGATACGGTGGGTTTGCCTACACTGAACGATATTTTGCAAGAACTTGCCAAACCAGGGCGCGACCCTCGGGCTAAGTTTGAGGTGGTAGAGTTTGCCGAAGGCGTAAATACTATAGAAGATCTCAAAACCGGAATGAAGCTCAACGGTGTAGTAACCAATGTAACTAAGTTTGGTGCTTTTGTAGATATTGGTGTACACCAGGATGGTTTGGTGCATATCAGCGAGTTGTCCAATACTTTTGTAAGCGACCCCAACGAGGTAGTAAAAGTACAGCAAAAGGTAGAGGTAATGGTGTTGGACGTAGACGTAGAACGCAAGCGTATTCAACTGACAATGAAAGGCGAAGCTGGAGCTGCTGATACGGCCAAACGACGCAATAACAAAGACCGCAAAAACAAGCCGCAAAACCGACGCAAAGACGGAGTAGGCAATAAAAGTAAAAAAGAAGAAGAAGTTCCAGAAGGAGACTTTAACTCTAAACTGGCCGCCTTGAAAGCAAAGTTTGGCAAATAGAGAGAGATAAAGGCTTTGAGCAATGAGCGACAAGCAAACACCTATATACATAACAAAACAAAAGCGAGGCAAAGTAACTTTGTCTCGCTTTTGTTTTATATAAATAAGATTTTACTCCTTAGTTAGCAGATTTGTTACTAAATAAAGGAATATTTATCCCTACATAAGGCATCACATAACGAGTAGCCTCTACTCTTTCTATGGGAGGGTCAAAAGTGTCGTTGGTTACTTTGGCAAACGTCCAGCGGAAGTCAACGCCTAAAGTAAGCCAGGAATACAACTGATAAGCCGCTCTTACATTGGCAAGTGAGCGATCGTCTAACACCAAAGCATCTTGCAACGTAAAAAGGTTGCCCTTTACATAAGTTCCTGATAATACTACTTTAGGGATCAAACCAGTAGCATCTCCCTGAATAAACAATAAAGCAGGGTTGGTTTTGCTAATCTCAAAAGGCAATTGTAAACCACCCGTAATTTTAATTTTATTCAACAAATGCCCACTCAAAGTACCATAAATACCATTGGTAGCAGTAGTGTCAGTAGCAAGCGCCAAAATACCTGCATCCTTATTTATTTCGTAGGCAGCATCAAAAAACTGAGGGCGGAAGAACTTACTGTAGTTTTGGTATTCCAAACGTGCTTCCATAGCAAATATATTGGCAATGAAGTTCAAACGAGCCCTTACCCCAGCACTAAAACCCGAACCAGTACCATATTCTTTCACGGCTTCGTTTCCAGCCACTGAAGCTATAGCATCCAAGTCTTTTTTGAGGCTGTCAGAGTTGTTTTTCAACAAAAAAGCATATTGGGTATAAGCATCTACCTTTATAAAAGGAATGTTTAAAAGGGTGATGCCCGCGTCTACGTTCAAACCAGTCATTCCGTTGTTTACATAGCGGGTATCTCGTAAGTCGGTAGTAGAGTCTGCCGAGGTAGTAGGAATGGTGATAGGCAAAGGTGTGGTGGTAGATGCTACCGGTAGAGCTTGTTGCGAACGGTCATGTACGACTCCTACCCCAATCTCGAAGGTATTGATAATAGGCGCAAGAGAGTTGACAAAAGGACGTACATAAGGACGAACAGCCAACAGGTTCAAGCCATTAATATCGCTGTATAAACCCTCTACCCCAAAAAACCTGTTGCCAGGGCTGATGTCAAATTCAAAACCTACCTTACGACGCTCAAAACTAGGCGAGTTGGTATAGTTGTTCAATAAGCCGCCAAATCCTAAATATGATCTTCTGAGCACCCCTACTTTGATGTAAAAAGGATCGCGACGCTTACGTCCATAACGGAAATACTGAATCATACGCAAAACACCGCCCAATCCGTCTTGAAATTCTTCTGCCCGGAACGAACCATCTTTGGTACTAAACATAATAGGAATGTCTAAACCAACCCCTATTTTGCCAAAAGCAAGCTCAGGTTGTAAGCGAAACCCTACATAACCAGTTTCACCGATTTGAGTGTAGCCAAAAGGAATGGCAAATACATTGGCACTGTCTGCCATAGCCATCAAGTCGCCTTGGGCTTTAGATTGTTGGGGTTTGGCAAGGAACAAGCAAACAAGGGTCATTACCCCCCAAAAGTTCATTTGATTTGTAATTGTTTTGAAGTTCATAGATTAATGGATTTGGTTACAAACTTAATTTTTTGTGAACTCAATATGAGTTCTGCTATAAACGAAAGTTATTTTAATAAGTCATGGACAAAAAATAGTTTTTTGATTTGGGCGAGTTTTTTCTGTGACTCAGAGGCTTGCCTCAATGTCCATAAAAGCTCTACGAACTGAAAAAATGCCTTGTTTCAAAGTCAAAAATATCTTTCCCACGATGGCTGTTTACTTTTAATAAATGATTGATTTTTTATTGATTGACTTAAAAAATTGCCACAAAAATAGCGCAATCGTTGAGTGTAAAACTTTTTTGAATGCGACTATTTTTGGTGAGGTTGTGAGGGGGCAATATTTACCATATCCTCATTGAGGGTAAGCTAAGTAATTTTTGCCTTAAATAAAGTGAAATCATTTGATTTTATACCAAAAATTGTAAATCCTGATTCATCAAGGGCTGAATTTCTCATATATTGTCCCGTCAATGTTATAAACTATCATCATGAAAAAATTAATAGGACCTTTTAAGCAAGTTGTTACCCTCGAAAACCTTCCTGTAAAAGGAGCCATCAGCGATGAGCAATTGGTAATCAGAGAAAATGCCGGAGTTTTGGTAAGTAATGATATTATAGAAGCAATAGGCGATTTTGATCAGCTGGTAAAAACCTGCGATCAGGTAGAACGCATAGAAGAAGATTGTGTCTTGTTGCCTGGGTTTGTCGATGCTCATACCCATATTTGTTTTGGGGGCAGCCGTGCCCGCGACTATGCCATGCGAGTGGCAGGTAAGCCTTACCTTGAGATAGCGCGCGCTGGAGGAGGAATTCTTGATTCGGTAAGAAAAACCCGTGAAGCTTCGCTTGATACCTTAGTAGCCTCAGCCACCCAACGAGCATCAAGGCATTTGGCCGAAGGAGTAACTACCTGTGAGGTAAAAAGTGGTTATGGTTTGTCGGTAGAGGCGGAGCTTAAAATGTTGGAAGCCATTAAAAAAGTAAATGATACCCATGCTATAGACATAGTGGCGACTTGTCTGGCAGCCCACATGCGGGCACCCGAATACGATGATTCTACTGCCTACCTCAACGATGTGTTGGCAAAACTACTGCCCGAAGTAAAATCGCGTAAACTTGCCAACCGAGTAGATATATTTGTCGAAGATACCGCCTTTTCAGTAGAAGAGGGCAGGCATTACCTCAACAAGGCAAAGGCTCTGGGGTTTGACATTACCATTCACGCCGATCAGTTTAGTACCGGGGGCAGTGCACTTGCGTGCGAAGTGGGGGCAATCAGTGCTGACCACCTCGAAGCCAGCACCGACCAAGAAGTGGCACTTTTTGCGAAAGCTGATACTGTAGCAGTGGTATTGCCAGGGGTTACTTTTGGCTTGGGCATGGACTATGCTCCTGCGCGTAAATTGCTCGACCAAGGGGCTTGTGTGGCAATTGCTACCGACTGGAACCCAGGCTCAGCGCCTATGGGCGACTTGCTCATGCAAGCAGCAGTATTGGGTGCAGTAGAAAAGCTCACCACCGCAGAAACTTTTGCCGGAATGACGTTTAGGGCGGCAAAGGCGCTCAACCTGCACGACAGGGGGCAATTGGTTGCCGGACAACTGGCTGATTTGGCGGGCTTTGCTACCAGCGATTATCGGGAGATTTTGTACCACCAAGGCAAGCTCAAGCCGCACAAGGTATGGAAACGAGGGAAGTTGGTGTAGCCTAAAGCTATGACTCATGAGCCACAAGCGACAAGAATAAAATAATCGATTATAAAACTTGTGGCTCTGTTCTAAATCGGGCTGTTATTGTTGAGGGCTACGCCCGAAATCCCGTTTACGGGGCGGTCACATTCCTTAGTATCAATGGTTCAGCGTTTTTTATATTGGGGAGGTTAACCCTTTCAATTATTCTGAGTTATTTACTCAATAAAAACTGTATTTGGGACTTTTGAGCAAACAGCCAAAAAAATATCAATACGGTAGAATAACTTTTAAACCATTGGTTATCAGTATATTGTTAGATGTGAGTATTTACGAAAAAGCCATCGACTATCGACTGAATGCTGTGGACTATTGTTAGCATTTTTCATCAGTATTTTATATATTGGAAAAGAGTAAAAAGGCAAATCCAGATGAACAGTCTCGAAAAAAAGGCATACCAAAGAATACAAGAAGTAAAGGATAAAAATTTAAATGAATTAGATTTGGGAGGCTTGGCACTCAACGCCATTCCTGCTCAAGTATTTGAGTTGCCGCAGTTAGAAATTCTTCGTTTACATTTCAATCGTATATCGGTTATTCCGGCACACATTGCCCGGTTAAGTAATTTGCGGGAACTCAATTTGGTGGTAAACCAACTCAAAGATTTGCCTAAAGAACTTGCCCAACTCCAAAACCTTGAGCGTTTAAACCTTACCTCTAATCAATTACAAAAGTTTCCGGAAGTAATTACTTGTTTGTGTGCCCTCAAATCGCTTTCTATTGAACACAATCAACTGTTGGGTATTCCAGCGGCTATTGGACAACTTACTCAACTTGAACTATTAAATATTACCGCCAATCAAATTACCGACCTGCCTTTTACCTTATTACAGTTGCAACACCTGGAACATATCTTTGCCGATGAAAACCACCTGAACGACCAGTCTCAAAAATTGATTGATTGTCGACTGAGGATTTCTGAAGCACGTGAGACCCACGAACTTGACTTGTCAGGGATGGGATTAGACAAGGTACCTGTAGAAATATACACATTATATAATTTAAAAGCCTTGTGTCTCAACCACAACAACATTAGTCAACTGGGCGAAAACGTAGGCAAGCTTACCCAATTGCGTAAACTCAGCCTAAAAAGCCTGCCAGTGAGTTTGTTGCCCAAAGCATTGTTTGAACTGTCCTGTCTGGAAGATCTCGACATTAGTCAAACCAATATTACTACTTTATTGCCTGAAATAAGCCGACTTAAAAGTTTGAAAAAACTCAACCTGGAAAACACTAAAATTACCCACTTGCCCCATAGCATCACCCACTTGCCCCACCTCGAAAAACTCAACGTAAAAGGATTGTTATTACAAATGCCACCGTTGCAAGTGGCACTCAATGGGATCAAAGCCATTAAAGATTGGTTTGACAACGATCAAAATACCATGCTCAACGGATAATGCTTATTTGCTGGTATTTCTGACTGATATTTTGTGGCTTACTACCCAAACTTTGTTTTGCTACCCCGCCAATATTCTTTATATATGTCAAGTTAACCCTCTTTTTGTTAAAAAAAACGAAAATCTACCTATTTCCTCAAGTTTCTATTAACTTCACCCTATCTAAAACAAACTGCTATTAAACGAGGTTATAGCAACTTTAGTTTGGCTAATAGCCCTGTTTTACCAAACTATTGTTAAAAAAATATACAAAAACCTTAAGAAACACGTAAAGTTTGCGACTCATTTGATTGAGCCGTGAAAAATATACCTGTTTATCAGGGTTTTATATCAATTTATAATTACTGACATATAATCATCCAACCTTATTAATTTTTTAAAATATGGATAGACGTAACTTTTTACAATTGGCTGGTTTAGGTGCCGGAGCGATGATGCTTCCTATACCTATTTTCGGCAAAGATGTGTCAATAGAACACATGCTGGACCCGTTGATGACCGTGGCCAAAAAGAAAACTCTTTCTAATATAGGACTCAACGCTGCTAAATCTAGGGGAGCTACTTATGCCGATGTGCGCATAGGGCGCTATTTGAACCAATATGTAATTACCCGTGAAAACAAAGTACAAAACCTGGTAAATACAGAATCGTTTGGGGTGGGTATCAGAGTAATAGCCAATGGTACCTGGGGTTTTGCCTCTACCAATGATGTTACCAAAGAAGGCATAGCCAAAGCTGCTGAACAAGCAGTAGCTATAGCCAAAGCCAATTCAAAATTTCAGAAAGAGCCGGTAAAACTGGCTCCAGTCAAAGGACATGGTGATGTAAGTTGGAAAACACCTATCAAAAAGAACGCATTTAAAGTTCCTATTTCCGACAAAGTAGATTTATTGCTAAAAGCAAACTCAGAAGCTTTGAAGAATGGCGCTACTTATGCCGCCAACTACTTATTTTTGGTAAACGAACAAAAATACTTTGCCTCTACCGAAGGCTCTTACATAGATCAGGATGTACACCGTATATGGTCTACACCCAATATTAGCATAGTAGACCGTAAAAAAGGCAAGTTTCAGAGCCGCCGTGGTTTAGGTGCCCCTATGGGTATGGGCTATGAGTATATGGAGCCCAAAGCCAAAGATAAAATTGCTGGACCCAAAGGCACTGGAGTGACATTGTACCGCGACTCTTACGATTTGGTACAAGACTGTATAGACGCCGCCAAACAAGCCAAAGCAATGCTGAGCGCCAAGTCGAACAAGCCTGGGAAATATTCGTTGGTGCTGGAGCCCAACCACCTGGGGCTTACCATTCATGAGTCGGTAGGGCACCCCCTAGAACTCGATCGGGTATTGGGCTATGAGGCCAACTATGCTGGTACCAGTTTTGCCACGCTCGACAAATGGAAAACCAAGAAATTTAACTATGGAAGCAAGCTGGTAAACCTGGTGGCTGACAAAACCCTGCCGGGTTCTTTAGGAGCTGTAGGCTACGATGACGAAGGGGTAAAAACCAAAAAATGGCATTTGGTAAAAGATGGGGTATTGGTAAACTACCAGGCAACTCGCGACCAGGTGCACATGCTCGACCAAAACGAGTCGCATGGCTGTTGTTACTCACAAAGCTGGAACGATGTACAGTTTCAGCGTATGCCCAATGTATCGCTTGAGCCGGGCAAAGAAAAGTACTCGGTAAACGATATGATCAAAGATGTAGAAAAGGGGATTTACATTGTAGGGCGTGGGTCTTACTCTATAGATCAGCAACGCTACAACTTCCAATTCGGCGGAACGCTTTTCTTTGAAATCAAAGATGGGAAAATTACTGGGCCAGTGCGTGATGTGGCTTATCAGTCAAACACGCAGGAGTTTTGGAACTCTTGTACCAAAATATGCGACGACAGTGATTATCGTGTTTTTGGGTCATTCTTCGATGGCAAGGGGCAACCTTCACAGGTAAGTGCAGTGTCGCACGGTAGTTCTACCACCCGATTTGATAACGTAAATGTGATAAATACAGCCAGGAAGATATAATGAGTCGGTAGTTTATAGTTGGGAGTCCGTAGTTTCTAAAGTGATAAGCAACAAGCTTATGGTATGCATCAGCACTGTCGACTGTGGTCTGTGGACAAACGTACAACCACAACTTTCAGTCAATCAAGGCTTAGGAAAGCAATATTGGGCTACTAACTACTAACTACCAACTCTGGACTATCAGGTTTATCAATTAAAAAAGAAATTCATACAATGTCTATATTAAGTAAAGAAGAAGCTAAAAAGATTTTGGCGAAAGCACTCAGCTTTTCCAAAGCTGACGACTGCATTGTTACCCTCAACGGGAGCGACAGTGGCAACGTTCGTTATGCCCGTAATACCATTACTACCAGTGGGGTGCGTTCTACCATGACCCTGGGAGTACAATCTAGTTTTGGTAAAAAAACCGGAACCACCACTATTACCGAGTTTGACGATCAATCGCTTGAAAAAGTGATCCGTCGCTCAGAAGAACTTGCCCGGCTTTCGCCCGAAAACCCAGAGTACATGCCTCCTTTGGGTCCTCAACAATACAAAGACACGCCTACATTTGTTAAATCTACTGCCGACATTACCCCAGAATACCGGGCAAAGGTAGCGGCAGATAGCATAGGACCAGCCGCTAAAAAGGACGTAACCGCTGCCGGATTTTTAAACGACAGTGCTGGGTTCAACGCCATGATGAACTCTAAAGGGTTGTTTGCTTTTAATCAAAGTACCAACCTAAGTTTTTCGGTGACCATGCGTACCAACGACGGCACTGGGTCGGGTTGGGTTACCCGTGACTATAATGATGTAAAGAAGTTTAATTCTGCCACTGCCTCGCAAATTTCACTCGACAAAGCATTGTTATCACGCAAGCCCAAGGCGATTGAGCCGGGTAAATATACCGTGATTTTGGAACCAGTAGCTGCCGAGGCACTCATTGGTAATATGATAAGTAACATGGGAGCACGCCAGGCAGACGAAGGGCGTAGTTTTTTGGCAAAAAAAGGGGGAGGAAACAAACTAGGCGAAAAACTGGTAGACGAACGCATTACCATTTATTCTGACCCTTGGAACAAAGAAGTGCCGTCAGCATCATGGGATGGCAACGGACAACCTATTCAGAAAATGAGCTGGATAGAAAAAGGCGTGGTAAAAAACATGTTTTATTCACGTTACTGGGCAAAAAAGAAAGGCAAAATTTATACGCCAGCACCTTCTAACGGCATTATGCTAGGGGGCAGTGCCAGTATTCAGGACATGATCAAGAGTACCAAGAAAGGGGTGTTGGTCACTCGCTTATGGTATATCCGTTCGGTAGACCCACAAACCTTATTGTATACTGGGCTTACCCGTGATGGCACTTTCTATATCGAGAATGGAAAAATCAAATTCCCCGTAAAAAACTTCCGTTTCAACGAGAGCCCGGTCATTATGCTCAACAACCTCGAAGAACTAGGGCAACAACAAAGAGTCAACGGTAACCTTGTACCTGCCATGAAGATACGAGACTTTACCTTTACCAGTTTGTCGGATGCTATATAAGTAGCAACGAGCTTTGAGCGACAAGCAACAAGTAATGCTTTTGGTTTGTCGCTTTTTTATTGAATTAGCTAAAGCTTGACAAGTTTAGGTATTAGATAATCTGTTAGGGGATTACAACTACTTGTTGCTTGCAGCTAATGGCTTGCTACTATTGATACTTGAAGCTTGTTGCTTGTACCTTATCGCTAATATTATGATCAACCGTAACAAATTTACTTTTACCCGCCTGCAGTACAACTCTGGCGACTGGAACACCGACCAGCGCATGCCTTCAAATATGATGAACTCGCTGATAGAGTATACCACCATTCCGGTAGACATCAAAGAACAAGTGGTGCCATTGGCAAGCGATAAAATTTTTAGTCAACCCTTTTGTTACCTCAGTGGGCATAAGTTGGTACAGTTTAACACCAAAGAACGGAGCAATTTTGAGAAATATGTACGCAACGGTGGGTTTGTGTTTGTAGACGATTGCAACCACGATATAGATGGCTTGTTTGCCAAATCGTTTGAGCGTCAGATGGCGGATATTTTTGGGGCAAACGCCCTCAAGAAAATCCCCAACAACCACGAACTATACGACATTTTTTTCAAGTTTGACGAAGGACCTCCTGCTACCTCACAAGAGCTCAACGGTTGGGGCGATGACTTGGTGCACGAATACCTCAAAGCCATAGAAATAAAAGGACGCATTGGGGTGCTTTACAGCAACAAAGACTATGGTTGCGAATGGGACTACGACCACCGCAACAAACGTTGGATGGCTCAAGACAATACCAAGTTTGCGGTGAACATAGTGATGTATGCGATGACGGCTTAAACTGTTTTACCCAAAAAGCTGTACATTTGAGTGAAAAATATTGGATAGAGAAGATATGAAAATCAAAGAGTTAGAGTTAAATAATTTCCGTGGTTTTAAACACCTCAAAATCCAGTTTCCTGACAACAACTTAGCGGTATTTATTGGTACCAATGGTTCGGGTAAGTCGTCAGTGTTGGATGCTTTGGGGATGGCGTCCTTGTGGTTTTTGAGGCTTGCGAAATGGAATGAATCAGATCAATACTTTTTTGATCGGTTTTTATTGAAAGGCTTTAACTTAATAAATCAAGATATTCGAATAAATAGTGATGAGGCATTACAAGTCAAGCTGACAGGGCAACAAGCTAATGGAATTAGAATAAGTAAATTTACAAATCAAGAGATAAGCATTGGGAGTTTTAACCTTAAAAAAACATCCATTGTAAACGCCAATGGTTCCTTGCCTATAGTTGCGTATTATCAAACAGAAAAACATCACTTTTTACGAAGAACCAATCAAAAACATGAAATTGAAGAGGGAGAGGTAAATGATAACAATCCAATCAAGAAAATTCTTCCCCAACTTGCTACATATCAAAATGCTTTTAGTTCTAAAATTTCTCATGCCGAAGACTTTTCAGAATGGTTCAAACAAATTGAGGATGAGGAAGTACGACAGATAAGAAATAAGAGTGATTTTAGTTATAGAGACTTTCGCCTCGAAGTAGTAAGAAAAGCATTAGATGTTTTTTTTTCTGCCTTAGGTTCAGACAAGTATACCAATTTATCTGTGAAAGTGAATGACTCACCTGTTTTTGAGTTTAAGGCAAGCGATTATAGCCTCGCCATTAACAAAAACGGGCAAGACTTTGATATCAACCAACTATCCGACGGAGAGAAAACCCTCATTATGCTCGTGTGCGACATTGCCCGCCGCCTCACCATTGCTAACCCTGCTTTAGAGAATAAACTAGAGGGCGAAGGTGTGGTAATGATAGACGAAATAGAACTACACTTGCATCCTGCTTGGCAACGCAATGTATTGCCTGCCCTACAGCAAACTTTCCCTAACATTCAATTTATCGTGACTACGCACTCGCCGCATGTATTGAATAATGTGGATGCTCGAAATATATTTTTATTTCGCAACGAAAACAATCAAATCACTTGTGAACAGCCCGATTCTACTCTAGGCAGAGATGTCAACTGGATTTTAGAAGAAGTAATGGGGGTATCTGCTCGACCTCGTGAATTTGAACCTAAATTAACCAAAGTACAAAAATTAATAGAAGAAGGTGGTAAAGAAAATTTAAGCAAGGCACGAGATTATATTGAACAATTATTTCAAGATTTTAACCTTACTCATGACCGAGAGTTAAATGCAAAGTTAGCTGTCATTAAACGAAAGGAGGTCTTAGGTAGATGAAGTACATCAATAAGCAAGCATCACCTCAAAAGTTTGAAGATTGGAAAAAGAAAAATAACCCAACAGCTTGGCAACCTCCTGGGTTTTTGAAGAAATATTTGTTGGAAGAACAGGGGTATATCTGTTGTTATTGTGGCATGAGAATATTTGATAATCATTACACCCCAATTGAACATTTGTTGCCTAAGGATAAAGATAAATATCCTGAAAAAATGTACGAGTATAGTAACCTATTTGCTTCTTGTAATGGTGATCAAAAAAATATTACACATGTATGTGAAGCAGATGATACATGGGAGGTTATTATGCAAAAGTATCATACAAATAAGGAAGTCTTGTATGCAATGAACTTTGCAGAAAAACCACATAAGAAAATTAACCCATATACAGATTTGTTACAAAAAGGAGATAGTGTTATTGTTCAGGTGGTTAGCTCTCCGAAAAAACTACATTGTGATGCAAAAAAAAGTAATAAAGAAATAGCGATTCATCCTAAGATGACTAATTGTGAAAGTTACTTTGTATACGATTATGGTGGAGCAATTAAGGCAAAGGATGCTAACAACAAGAATGTGACAGATACAATAGAAATATTAGGTTTGGATGTTGAGAAGTTAAAAAAACTTAGAAGAGAAGCAATTGAAGATAGGCTGATAGATATTGATGCAGAAGGTTTTTCTATTCAGGAACTTGAACTGCTTATTAAAGGGTTTGGTGAAAAAAATGATAAAGGAGAGTTTGATGTGTTTTGCCAAGTAATAGTAGCTATCCTCGAAGACGAAAAAAAATATAAAAAAGCATTGGGAAAATAGCAGTTTTCGCCAAACCCAATACCCAAAAAAACAAGAAATTGTAACCATATAAAAACGCTTGCTACTTGTAGCTTGCACCTTGAAGCTCATATAACCCATGAAAACAACCGAAGCCGAAGTAGGGCAGTTGATTGACAAACTTGCTTTGCTGAAGAAAGAAATTCATAAAAAAATAGTAGGGCAGGAAGATACCATCGAGCAATTGCTCATTACCTTTATGGCAGGCGGGCACGCCTTGCTCGAAGGGGTACCAGGACTCGCCAAAACCTTGATGATTCGCACCCTATCGCAAGCCATAGAGCTACCCTTTAGGCGTATCCAGTTTACGCCCGATTTGATGCCCACCGACATTACAGGTACCGAAATATTGCAAGAAGACCAAGCCACAGGCGAACGGGTATTTAAGTTTAACAAAGGACCCATTTTCGCCAACATCATTCTTGCCGATGAGATCAACCGAACCCCACCCAAAACCCAGTCGGCACTGCTGGAAGCCATGCAAGAGTTTGAGGTAACTTATGGAGGCAAAACCTACGAACTCGACCGCCCCTTTTTCATTCTTGCCACCCAAAACCCTATCGAGCAAGCGGGCACCTTCGCTTTGCCCGAAGCCCAACTCGACCGTTTTTTATTGTTTATTCAGATTGGTTACCCCACCGAACAAGACGAACTGGGGATATTGACAGGTACTACAGGCACCCAAAAAGTGCGAATTGAGCCTGTGATGTCGGGCAAAGAAATAAAACAAGTGCAAGAGTTGGTACGCGAGGTAAGCATTGCCCAAGACCTGGTAGCCTTTGTAAATAAGGTAGTGCGTGCCACCCGCCCCGATACCACTTCGGTGGCTTTTGTCAAAGATTGGGTGCGTTGGGGAGCAGGGCCTCGCGCCGGGCAAGCAATGATTTTGACTGCCAAAGCCCGCGCCTTGCTACAGGGCAGATTTGCAGTAACACTCAACGATATAAAAGCAATGGCGTACCCTGTGTTGCGTCACCGTGTATTGATGAACTTTAAGGCAGAGGCTCAAGGCATTGCGGCTGACCAGGCAACTACCGAGTTGCTCAAACAAGTCGATTTGCCCAAAAGTAGGTTGGAATAGGTGGTAGGTGATAGCATTCAGTCGATGGTTGATGGCTGTTTCGTGTGCAGCAATATCTAGCATTGGCGTACAATCAAATATTAATGATTGTCATACTTGCAAATATGATTGTTTGAGGTAGCTACAAGGTACTATTGACCAATCTTGTTGTCTTGGTGAATATTTTAAGATACGCATCAGCACTGTCAACCGTCGACTGTGGATAAAGTCGTACCTACAACCTTTTAGCTAACTAGGACTTAAGCAAACAGCATAGTAATTCCATTTAATAATTTATAAACACTTAAAAATCAGTGTTTTACAAAGTAGATTAGCTGCTTGAAAACCAAGCTGATTCCTCAGTTCTTCGGAATGACAAAAAAATCGCTTCGCGAGCCAATGGCTAACGACTAACAGCTTGTAGAAGCTCCCGACTACGGACTCCTAACTATCGACTAAATATGAAAAACCAACAAGAATACAATGACCTTTTACAACCCGAATTACTCAACTCGGTAGAGGGCTTGGTGCTCATGAGTAAAATGATTATTGGTAGTTATTTACTAGGGCAAAACCAAAGCATCAAAACCGGGCAGGGGCAGGTGTTCAGGCAATATCGTAGCTACCAGCCAGGCGACGATTTGCGTTTGCTCGACTGGAAAATGTACGCCCGTTCGGGCAGATACTTTGTCAAAGAGTCAGAAATAGAAACCAACATTACGGTTAAGTTTGTGATAGATGCCAGTGCCTCTATGCTGCACGAAGACCAACCTAAAGGCAGTAAGGTAAGCATTAAAAAAATAGATTTTGCCCGTTTGCTTGCTGCAACATTGGCACACCTTGCCCTGGAGCAAGGCGATGCTATAGGTTTGTTTGCCATCAACGAAAATCAACTGGTACAGTTAGCCCCTCGTCAACACCGCCAGCACTTACACCGCTTTGTATACGAGTTACTTCAGATAAAACCAGGGGGCAAGTTTCCAGCGGTAAACGATAGTCCTTTGTTATACCATAACCAAGGAGGCAACAAAGAAATGATTGTTTTTATAAGCGACATGTACCAACACAGCCACGAGATTTATAAAACCCTGGAGCAATTGAGTGCTTTGCGCAATGAAGTGCTGTTTTTTCACTTGATGGGCAACAACGAGCTAGAACTAAATTATAAAGGAACGGTAACGCTGGAAGACCTGGAAACCGGGCAAAGGGTGCAAGTAGACAGCCAAAAAGTGCGCAAACAATACAAGGAACAGTTAGCGCAGCATTTGAACAAAATAAAAACTCAAATGTTGGATTTAGAGATCAGTTACGATTTATTCTCGATGGGCGAACCACTAGACAGGGCACTGAATGACTTTTTGGTGAAGAGGAGGTTTTAAAAAATGGCTTAATGGTTATATTGTTTTATGGCTCTATTGTTTTATGGTTGCGCAAAGCGATTTCTTAATTATGAGAAAAACTACGGGCTTTCGACTAATAAAGCTTACTTAGTGAAGATTTTAGTTACACGCGTCAGCCACTATCGACCATTGACTATTGATTAGGGCGCATCAACTACTTTCTGATCAATAAAAACTAAGAAAACAGCCAAAAACTCCCGACTCCCGACTAAAAACTATTGACTATCGACTTCCGTCTGTCGGTTTTGTAAACTATTAAAAATCAGTGTGATATAAAAATGTAGTTACCTATGGAACAGGGTGTAGCTTGCACCTAGTCCCTAGCACCTTGTCAACGCTATGGACTCCCGACTAAAAACTATTGACTCATGACCATACAACAACCAACATATCTCTGGGCTTTATTAGGCTTGCTTGTACCGCTCATTATACACTTGTGGAGTCGTAAATCAGGCAAAACAGTAAAGGTAGGCAGTGTACAGTGGATGATTGCCGCCGAAAACACCCGTTTGAGCAGCATTCGATTCAACGAAGCAGGATTGTACCTATTGCGTTCAGGGTTGGTGTTAGTTGCCGTGTTTATTTTGCTAGACGTGAGCCAACAACAGCCCAAAAAAGTCGCCCACTTGTCTACCCAATGGCTACTGACCGAAGAGGCAATGTTGAGAGATGCTATGGCGCGGCCTGCCATAGATTCTTTGCAACAAAAAGGCTATGCCATTCATTTGCTTAAGCCAGGAATGCCCAAAGTATTGCCCACGCAATTAACCGCTATTAAAACCAGTTTGTCTACCAATTCCGCCAAAGCAAACAATGTGGATTATTGGTCGTTTTTGCGAGAAATAGACGCCCGCGCTAATGCTCCCGAAAAGGTATGGATACTTGCTCCCAATGCTGCCCGAAATTTTGCGGGAAACCGCCCCAAACTGAACCTAAAAGTGCAATGGTTGCCCTTACCTATAGAGCGCAAACAAGTGTTTTTGGCAGATGCCCTACAGCTGCCCAACGACAGTCTTTGGTTGAGTATTGGCAGGAGCACAAAAGAAGGTACCCGTTTGCTCAAAGAAAAAGTAAAGCGGCAACCTTCTATTCAAATCAGGGATTTGCCCTTGATCAAGGCCCAAAACCAACAAGTAAGCTTTGCCACTGCCCCTCAAAACATAGTACCCATTCGCTCACCCAAGGCGCAAAACGTACAGCTACTATATGATCAAGACTTTGCTGTTGATCGACAATATTTGGCGGCAGCCCTGCAAGCCGTGGGTGAATATATGGGTGCTGAGGTGAAAGTATATGCTACAAAAAAACTGGATGCTACACGCAAAACTGATTGGTTGGTGGTGTTGAAAAAAGGGAAGCTTGTGGCTAAAGATTATGAAAAAATAAAGGCGCGTCAACTGTTTTATCAGGCGAAAAATGTGCCCCAGTGGATAGTAAATGATAGTAGCCAAGCCCAGAGGCATTGGTTGTGCCAACGCCTAAACCCAGAGTTAAACCCTCAGGCATTAGAGGCTGGTTTGCTGGGGGAGCTTACCCAGTTGTTGTTTGCCAACCCAGCGGCAGCGGCACGAGTGCGACAATTTGACCAAAGGCAACTCAACAGTGCACAGGCAGTGCCCCAAACTATAGCCCAACAAAGGCAACCCACTACCCCCACCACTGAAACCCGAAGCTTTAGAGGGTGGTTGTGGTGGGCATTGGTAGCAGGCGTATTGATAGAAAGGATGCTGGCAAACCGAGGCAATGGCAACCGTATGCTTGCCAAAAACCAGCAAAAATCACTAGAGAATACTCAATAAAAAGAACCATGAATACAGACACCACTCAAATAAGCCAATCGCAGGAAGCCACCACCCGGCAAATACTGAAGAAACTTCAAAGCAAGTGGCGCAAGTACAAGCGCGTTGAACTGCTATTGTGGGCTTTGAGCATCAGTGCATTGACAATGGCAGCTGTGTACCTGGCAGTACGTTGGTCGGCAGGAGCATTGGCTGGGGCAGGAGCTTTACTTACTGTATTGGTGTGGGTAGGCTTACTTTGGTGGCGGGGCTTGCGCCAAATTACTTTGTATGATGTGGCGCAGTATTTAAACAAACACCATCCTGTATTAGAAAACAGCAGCGAGTTGTTGCTCTTGCCTGAAGAAGACCTTAACCTGCTCGCCAAAATGCAACGGCAAAAAGTGAGCAATGCCCTGATAGAGGTAGCCACCCAAGCCACATTGCCCCATCAATTGCCCAAAGCCGCCCTTACTTTGTTGGGTAGTGGCGTACTTGCCAGCTTGCTATTTACCCTTAGCTTTGGCGTTGCCCATTTGCCCAAAGGCACCCCCACCAGTGTAGCCAACGACACTTTGCACAATACCACCCAATTGCCTCAACAGCTACCCGCCAGTATTCAAAGCATACAGGCTATAGTGCAGGCTCCTGCTTATACCCGGCTAGGCACCCAGGTAGCCCCCGAACTCAATATAAAAGCTGTAGAGAATAGCGTGATTCGTTGGAAAGTCCGCTTCAAAGGCGACATCGCCCAAGCTGCCATTGTACTCAATACAGGCGATTCGCTCCGGCTACAGCCTAGCCCACAGCAAGCCAATGAGTATGTGGCACAGTGGCGACTCAAAGAGAAAGGGTTTTATCAGCTAGTGTTTAGACAAACCAGCCAAAAAGCTGCTTTGAGTTCATCAAATGAGTGGCAAAGCAGCGAGTTTTTTGCCCTGACTCCCGTGCCTGATGCGCGCCCCAAACTTTCCCTTGTGGGGATCAATGACTATGAAGAATTTGAGTTTAAACCCAACATCAATATCAGCCTTAGCGCCAAAATAACCGATGATTATGGCATAACCGATGCCTACATAGTGGCAACCGTAAGCAAGGGACAGGGCGAGTCGGTCAAGTTTAGAGAACAAAAACTACGTTTTGGCAATTTTGTCCCTGGTGGGCGAAGCCATCAGCTGCACAAAACGCTGAACCTACAACAACTAGGCATGGCACCTGGCGACGAACTCTATTTTTTTGTGGAGGCAATAGACAATAAAAGCCCGCAAGCCCAAAAAGGACGTACTGAAATGTATTTTGTGAGCATTCAGGACACCACCCGCGAGCAATTGACCGCAGAAATGGGCAATGGGGTAAACAAACTGCCTGATTATTTTCGTAGCCAACGACAATTGATCATCGACACCGAAAAATTGTTACGTAATAAGGCAACGATGCCCCAAGATTCTTTTGAATACAGAAGCAATGGTATTGGAGTAGACCAAAAGATTTTGCGCTTGCGCTATGGAAAGTTTTTGGGCGAAGAGTATGAGGTAAGTATTGGCGCAGATGATAGGCACGACGACCACGATCACGACCACGATCATCATGACCATGGACATCATAAGCACAATGACAAAGGTAAAAGAGATACGGTGCGTTACAAAGACAAAAAAACTGGTAAAATAATTACAGAGGTTCACTACGAGGGCGATGGACACGACCACAAAGACCACGGGCATAGCCAATGGAAAAAACGCACTTCGTCGCTGGAGGTGCTCAAACGCAACGAAAAAGACCATAACCACCGCCCCAAGTCTGCGGCACCCTCTAACAACCCCAACGATTATGTGCCTACCAGTGTGATGCACTTGCACGACTTGATGGAAGAGGCGACATTTTTTGATGAAGTGCTCAAAAAACAATTGAAAGAAGCCTTGGTAAATATGTGGCAGTCGGAGCTACATTTGCGCACCAACCGCCCCAAAGCATCATTACCTTACCAATACAAAGCCTTGAAACTCATCAAACAGATTCAGCAAAAATCAAGGGTGTATGTAGAGCGCATTGGGTTTGAACCCCCACCCATCAAAGAAAAGGAAAAACGTCTTAAGGGCGAATTGGAAGACATCCAAAATGTGTATAAAAAACGCAGCACCGAAGACAAGGTCTTGTACCCCAATATTCGCAAGGTGTTGCCCCTGCTGGAGCAATGGCGTAACCACCGGATAACTTTGCCCACTGCAAGGCAAAAACAGTGGTTGAGGGCGGCAGGCAGTGAACTTGCTACAGTGGCTATAGACAAACCCGGACAGTTTTTGACTGCTTTGAAAACCTTACAAAAGCTTACTCAAGACCAACTAGCCCCTGCCGACATCAAGCGGGTACTGCCCTACCTTATCAATGCCTTGTGGCGCGCGTTGCCGCAAAATGCTGCCGAACCCAGCATGCAACGCAAAATGAAAAATCGTTTGTTGGAAATTTATTTAAATAAACTGGGGAAATGAAACCTGAAGAAATGAAACCAGAACATATTGTGTGGTTGGTAAACAGCCAAACCTTTTGGGTGGTAGTGTGGGTGACTTTAGGGATGTGGGCATTGTTGAGTTGGCAAGCCTGGCAACGATCGAATAAAAAATATTTGGCAGGGCGGCTATTGGCAAGCACAGGCCTGGTGGTGGCTTTGGCAATGTTGGGGCTGCAACCTGCCTGCCAAACCGCCCAAAAGACTTTATCCGCCATTTTGCTTACCAACGAATATACATTGGCAACGGTTGACAGCCTGCGTGAGCGTGAAGATAGTGTGCTCGTGTTTGCTTATCAAGGGGGAGGCATTGACAAACATACAATCAAAGCCCCAGATGCGGCATTTATTCAACGAAACTATCCCCAATTGGGTACGCTTCACATAGTAGGCAATGGAGTGCAACCTTATGAATTGCCCACACTTAAGGCATTCAACACTGTATTTCACCTCAACCCAATTCCTGCGGGTTTTACCACTGTAAGTTACGCTCGCCAAACCATTGCCCAAGACCTTTGGCAGGTAAAAGGGAGCTATCATAACCCTACCGATACCAATGTGACATTGGTGTTGGCAAGCCCTGGTGGTGCAGTAGACTCTGCCTTGATTGGCAGTCGCCAGACCGAAAGCTTTGCCTTGCGTGACTCCCCAAAAGAAGCCGGGCAGTTTATCTATCGGATGTTGGTAAAAGCCCCCACTGGAGATACATTACACAACGAATCTGTTCCGGTACACATTCGTCCCAAACAAAAGTTAAACATCGTGATTATCAACAGTTTTCCCCGTTTTGAGACCAAATACCTCAAAAACTGGTTGGCTGCTGAAGGGCACCAGGTGGCAGTACGTGCGATTATTTCTAAAAACAAGGTCAAAGATGAATTTGTTAACCAAAGCGCCACCAGTTTTCAACTAAACACTACCCTGCTCAGGCAAATAGATTTGCTGATACTAGACGCTGAATACGCCCAGGGTTTGGGAGTGGGTACTATAGCAGTACTGCGTCAGGCAGTCAAAAACGAAGGCTTGGGGGTGCTCATTCAGGCGGACGAATCGGGGAGGGTGCCCGCCACCTTGACAAACTTTCCACTGGGGCGCGTCGAGCGCGAAAAAACCTTGATTAATGGCAGTGACCTGGGGGTAAAAGGCAACTTTGAGTTGAAGCAGCTCCCCTACTTGCTACAGCAAAAACTAGGTACGCTTGCCTTGGTACGCAACCAACAAGGGCAAGCATTGGTAGGGTACAACGTGACCGGGTTGGGGGCAGTGGGCATAAGCCTCATTGCTGAGTCTTACCAGCTATTGCTGGATGGCAACCCCAATTATTATGCTGCTTACTGGTCACACCTGTTGAGCAAGCTCGCCAAAAAACAAACACCTGTGCACGTATGGGAGGCAAACACGGTTTTTCCTAAGGTAAATATGGCTTGCAAACTTACCCTTAGCACGGCTTTACCCCAGCCAGTAGGCACGCTTACTCAAGCAGGCAATGTACTGGAGTTTTATTTACAAAACCAGGTAAACTTTGATCAAAAGTGGCAAGGCAATCTATGGGCAAAACACCAAGGCTGGCACCAATTACAAGTAAAAGGAGATACAACCCAAACCCCCTTGTACATTTTTGACAAGGACGACTGGCAAAGCTGGCAAACCATCCAGCAAATACGTGCCAATAACCGTTGGGCAAAACAAACAGCTACCCAAACCAAGTCAAATGCGATGGTACCACTTACCCAACGTCGCCCAATACCCTTGCTCTATTTCTTTGGCTTGTTTTTGTTGTGTGCAGGTTTTTTGTGGTTAGAGCCTAAATTATAAAATGTAGTCTAATGTCAACACCTGTAGATACGCGTTTACGCAAGTGTGTAGTTATTCAATCGTTGAGAGGAGGGGCTTACCTTACTCAAGATGTGCAAGATGGTAAGACCTTTACGGTACAGCTCACAGGCAAAGATCGAATGAATTACATACAAATATTGCCAGGCGATGAATTATACGCAAAGTATTCGTCTCATTATAATGGAGGTTGTTATTTGTTCATCTCTGAGTCTAGGTTTAAAGGAAACGACGGTTTATATGATGAAAAAGTAGCATTAGACCAAGCCATTGCCCAACAACAAAATAAGTAGTACTAATTTACTTGACTTTCCCCCTCCTCTTGGTCTTAAGCGCAGCTGACCAAGAGAGCGGGTAACGATAGCGAAGAACGTGCATCGTGTTGGTCTTGCCAAAAGTCTTAAGACCACTACAAGTGAGTTTGTATGGGTTTTCAATCAGACTTGGTATTAGACCAAGCCATTGCCCAACAACAAAATAAGTAGTACTAATTTACCTGATTTTCCCCCTCCTCTTGGTCTTAAGCGTAGCTGACCAAGAGAGCAGGTAACGATAGCGAAGAACGTGCATTGTGTTGGTCTTGCCAAAAGCCTTAAGACCACTACAAGTGAGTTTGTATGGGTTTTCAATCAGACTTGGTACTAGACCAAGCCATTGCCCAACAACAAAATAAGTAGTACTAATTTACTTGAATTTTAACCTTCTCCTATAGCACTCTTTGGAACTGTGTTTGACGTGAACAAGATATTTTAGGTATGTTTATTAAGAAAACCACAATGGTATTAAAAATATAATCAACACGCTCTGTTGAAATGTTGGGCATCATACATCTGTCAAAAGATGAATGAGTGCCCATTTTTGTATATATACCCTATCTAAAGCAGGGGTAACACTGGTATTATTCTAAGTTAAAAGATTGAGTGAAGTTGCCTTATGGTTATTTTTATGTAAATATTTTGTTACTTTGCGCAATTTATGTTTGATACTACAACTATATGGTTGGCATCACACATAACCAAAACAGCTGATAGTATACACCTTTGACTGATGAAGCTTTGTCAAATCTATGCAACTGCCCAACGATTTGTCCCTTCTGTTTTAAGTGCAAGTGCTACAGTAGCATTGAATACATTTCTTCTAACAAATATTTATGTAATATGATCAAAAGATTTACGCTTATTGTATCAGTACTTGGAGTATTGGCTGGTTTTACCAATACCTTTGCTCAGGTAACCAACTCAGCCTTTAATGGCAAAGTAACCGATAATAAAAACGAACCTTTGCCAGGGGCAACCGTCGTGATTGTACACAAGCCTACGGGTACCCAATATGGGGCAGTGACTCAGGCAAGCGGGCGTTTTTATTTGCCTAACCTTCGTCCGGGTGGTCCTTATACTTTTCAGGTAAATTTTGTGGGATTTAAGCCTCAAAAAAAAGAAAATGTTTTTGTAAAGCTAGGACAAAACCTGGCAGTAGATTTTCAGTTAAAAGCAGATGCCGCCACCCTTGAGCAGGTAGTCGTAGTGAGCGATCAGTTGTTTAACAATGACCGCACTGGGGCAACCTCTAACATCAACCGCGACAAAATAGAAGCATTGCCCACCATTAGCCGAAGCCAGCAAGATTATACACGCTTGACTCCTCAAAGTGATGGCAACAGTTTTATGGGGCGCAATGCCTTGTTTAATAATTTTTCGTTGGATGGGTCTATTTTTAACAACTCGTTTGGGTTGGATGCCCCCACCCCTGGCGGACAAACCAGCGCCCAACCGGTGAGCTTAGACGCTATAGATCAGTTGCAGGTGAGTATTGCCCCGTATGATGTACGTCAGAGTGGCTTTACTGGGGCAGGGGTAAATGCCATTACCAAGAGTGGCACCAATGAGTTTAAAGGGTCGGTTTATACCTTTATCAGAAACGAACAAATGATAGGAAACAAAGTAGCTGATGAAGAAGTAACCAACCCCGACCTTAAGTTTACCCAGTACGGTTTTAGGTTAGGCGGACCTATTATCAAAGACAAGCTATTTTTCTTTATCAATGGGGAGTCGGTACGCCGCGAAGACCCAGGCTCTAACTTTATAGCCAGTCGTCCGGGGATTGCCGGAGTCAATGTGTCAAGGGTAGAAGCCTCAGTAATGGACCAAATCAGCAATCGCCTGCGCGACCAATACGGGTACGAAACAGGTCCTTATGAAAACTATGTATACAACACAACCAATGATAAGTTTCTTGCCAAGTTAGACTGGAACATCAACAAGCAAAACCGCCTGACTTTGCGTTACAATTACCTTAAGTCGGTGCGGGAGCAAGGCCCCAACCCTTTTGCTATCAACTTTACCGGAGGGCGCTCGCCCAGTGTCAATACTTTGCCTTTTCGTAATTCGGGGTATGCCATCAACAACAACATCAACTCGATAGTAGCCGAGCTAAGTACAAGTTTGGGAAGCAAAATGTCTAATAACCTGGTGGTAGGGTATACACAGTTTCGCGATTTCAGAACCCCATTTAGTACCCCTTTTCCTACCATCGAAATTGCCGAAAACAATTTGTCTTACACTACAGTAGGGTACGAACCTTTTTCAGTTAACAATGTACTCGATCAAGACGTTTTTCAGTTTACCAATAACTTTACCATTTATACTGGAAAAAATACCTGGACTTTTGGGGCAAACTTTGAGATGTTTCAGTTCAACAACTCATTTAACTTATTTTACTACGGGGTGTTTCCGGTGCCTGCCTCAGCGGGTGGATACTCTTTTTCTTCGGTGGCCGATTTCCTGGCTACTACCGACCCTAATGATGCGGCTTATCGCGACTACAATGCAGAGGTGGCACAGTTTCAACAAAAGCCGTTTAATTTGGTAGAGGTAGACTTGGGGCAACTGGGCGTATACGGGCAGTTAGAGCGCCAGATAAACAATCAGGTAAAACTTACCTTTGGTTTTCGGGTCGACTTTCCTATGTATTTTTCAAGCATCACGTCTAACCCTTTGGTTACGGCACTTACTTTTAAAGATAATGAGGACAACAATGAGAAATTAGATGTGGGCGAGTTGCCTAATGTTAACCCTTTATTTGCGCCTCGCTTTGGTTTCAATGTAGACCTCAATGGCGACCAAAGCACCCAGTTGAGAGGAGGAACAGGTATTTTTTCGGGAAGAGTACCCTTTGTATGGATAGGCAATCAGGCAAGTAACCGAGGGAGCAATGATCCGGCAAACATAGGGGTAGTAAACGCCACTGCTGAAGGCTTTCGTTTTCCTCAGGTTTGGAAGACCAACCTGGCGGTAGATCAAAAATTGCCCTGGGGCATGGTAGGAACCCTAGAGCTATTGTATAGCAAAGATGTGAACGGAGTAACAGTAAGAAATGCCAACCTTGCTGCACCTACCCGCACTTTGCCCGATGGCAGAGTGGGCTTTGACGCCACCAACAACAAAGTAAACAACCAGGTGGCGGGTGCTTATGTGTTAGACAATACCAACAAGGGGTATCAATTATCGCTTACTGCTCAGTTGAAAAAACGTTTTAAAGGCGGGCTGGATATAGGACTGGCGTATAGTTACCTTGATTCGCGCGATATGTTGATCTCTACTGAAATTTCTCAATTTATTTTTGAAGGCAATCCTATACAGGGCAACCCCAACCAACCCAACTTGAGTTTTTCTCAGTTTGGGCTCAAGCATCGTATTATTGGGTCATTGACCTACCGTAAAGAATATGCTAAAAACTTTGCTACCAGTGTTGCCTTGTTTTATGAAAGTGGACAAGGGGGGCGTTATTCTTATACCTATTCGGGCGACCTCAACGGTGATGGGGTAGCGGCCAATGATTTGATTTATGTGCCTAAAAGCCAAAGCGAAATCAATCTGGTAGATATTCGGGATGCAAATGGCAATGTAACAAAAACTGCCGCCCAACAATGGACAGAACTCAATGCTTTTGTGGAGCAAGACCCTTATATGAGTAAAAACCGAGGCAAAATTTTGGAACGAAATGGTGCTCTTAGCCCTTGGTTTCATAATATTGACTTCAGAATTTTGCAGGATTTTTATGTAAAAGTAGGTGGCAAACGCAATACGCTACAGTTGAGTTTAGACGTGTTGAACCTGGGTAATTTGCTTAACTCCAGGTGGGGCATACGTGAGGTGTTCAATATTACTCAGCCCATCAGTTTTGTAGGCAACGACGCCAACGGTAATCCTCAATACCAATATACCAATACCTTTACTGAGTCTTTCAGAAACGACGTCAGCCTTATCTCTCGCTGGAGAGCACAAATAGGGATTCGTTATATTTTTAATTAAATGCTGGTTTATACACCCAATACTCCGCAGTACTTTTGGTGAAAGTTGTTTGCTGGTAATCAGTCATTGATGAATTTAAAAACTATTTAACTGGTTGGTGTAGGCTAAAACTGAAACCCTTTTAAAAATAAAGTGAGTATACAGTCTTAATATAAAATGCTGATTAACTTCGTTGAGCTCACAAGTTCGGTTTACAGTATTTAACAAGGTAAACATTTACTCGAATCAGCTATGGACTACCGACTAAATACTATGGACTATTGTACACCAGTAGAGGATGGTTATAAAAAACCCTCATTGCTTTTGAATGCAATGAGGGTTTTACTTATATCATAGTTGTAGCCAGTCCTTGGCAAGCAACTCATTGGCGAATACTTGACGTTGAAAGCTTTGATTTTGTTGAAACTCCTTCATCGTTTGTGTCAAAGCTACTTTTTCAAATACGCCTGAGGGCAATATTGTGGCTACTTGTCTTAACCCCGCTTTTTGGGCAGGCTCATTGATATTTTCAGCAATCCAGGTTTGCATTTCAGGAGCTACCAAATAAGCCATTTTACGGGCATCAATTAAAGCCTTGTTTAACCTGTTTTCAATAATGCAGTTTTTCCAGGTATACAAAATATCCTTAAAATCATCGCTAGACATAACAGCAGATGTAGTGTTCCAAACATCGTTGATGAGTAGCTTTGTCCGATCAATATATATAGTAACATATTGATTTTTAAGTATAGTATCCATGTGCCTTACAGGGTTTTTATTGACTAAATAACCATTGCTTTGCTTCTGCTTCATCATCAAAAAAACGCCTTTGGGCTACTGCCTTAGGCTCTTCCAGGGCTTGCTGTATAGATACTTGTTCAAAAAGAGAAGGCGGAAGTACAGTAGCTATTTTTTGTAAACCAGCTTGAAAAGCAGGCATGAGTACATGTTGACTTGCCCATTCCTGTAGTTCAGGTTCTATCATAAATTGAATCTTCCGTACATCTATCATCGATTTCTTAGGGTGATGTTGCTTTACCAAACCAAGCCACAGCCTCAAGTTAGCCTTAAAATCATCTGCGGTCATGTGCCGGGTTTCTGGTAGCCATTCATCTATGATTAACTCTTGTTCCTTGTCAAAGTAAATTTTGATGAATTGATTTTCTTTTAAGATCTCCATATTGTTGTATTAAATTTAGTTTCAGTATATGGCATAGGCGAAGGGGGGGAGTACTAGCCAAGCAACCATTGTTTGGCTTCATTTTCAGAATCAAAGTATTGCCGTTTTAATTGTACCCGATCAGGGTGCTCATTTATGGTTTGCTGTACCGATACTTTTTCGAAAATAGACGTAGGCAACAGGGTGGCCATCTTTCTTAAACCTGCTTCAGCCGCAGGAGCAGCCACATGCACTCCTGACCACTCTTGTAGGTCTGGATCTATCATAAACTTCATTTGGCGGGCATCTATCAATGCTGCGGTTACTGCATTTTCAATGACCAGCTGCTTCCACTGAGTCAGGGTGGTTTTAAAATTTTCAGGGTTCATACCCTGAGAACCTTCTTGCCAAACATCTACGAGTAATTTGTTGACAGCATCGAGATAAGTAATTATAAATGGGGTGCTGCGTAAAGTTTCCATACTTGATTGTTTTAAAGTGAAAATAATCAAAGGTGCTGGTTGCGGTATTGTTTAGGAGACATTTGGGTAAATTTCATAAAAATGCGATTGAAGGTAGATTTGGAGTTAAAGCCGGCATCGAAAGCAATGCCTAGTATGGTTAAGTGAAGGTGCTGTGGATCTAATAGCCTTTGTTTTACTTCTTCTACCCTGTAGTAGTTTACAAAGTCATGGAAGTTTTTGTTTAGTTCATTGTTCAATATTTGTGATAAAACTTTAGGCGATAGGTGTAAGTGGCGTGCCAACTCATTGAGTGTAAGCGTAGGATGAAGGTATAGTTGCTCTTTTTCCATTGCCTGGATTACTTTAACGATATGAAGCGATTTTTGTGACAAACTAGCTTGTGTTTCATTATTTGCCTTATTTTCCAGAGAAGAGGTTTGATCAGCAACATCAAGCGATGCTACCATATTGGGGGCGTATACTTGCGGTTGAATAAACCCCGCAAACCCTATGATGTAGATAATGATGGCCAAAAATATTTGTAAAGGGTAAAAAGCAATGTAATCGAGCACAAAACTAAACACCTGAATATTGAACAAGGCAATAACCAACCAAGCCAACCATACCAAAGTAAGTAGTACAATCATTACTTGTAGCCAGTTGAGCGTAATAGCGTTGGTGTTAGAAAACTGTTGGGGTAAAATACGGCGATGCTTTTTAAGCAGGCGAAAAGCCAACAGGTTGTATACCAACCCTGACAGTATTCCTCCTACTTGTTCTACAGAGTTAAACAACAGGTAGGCTTGTGAATAACTGTGGTGGTTAGATTTAGGCAAACTTTGTAGCCAAAGCACCAGGTATACCATAAGAGTAATGGTAGCAGGTATAAAATGAACCAAGTCTTTGCGCTTAAACCTAAACTGGGGCAGGGTAAGGCTTTTGGCATAAAAATACAGCGCTGGACCTATAATAAATATAAAAGAAAAGGGGATAAAAAGGTTGCCGAAGTGATAGTCAGGTTGATTGAGTAACTCTGAAAGTAAGAGGGAAAAGATACGCCTTGCTACATAATACCTGAAACTATGAAAAGAGATGGCAAACAACAATATGGCTAAAAACACATTGGCTTGTCGGTTATTCCTGAAGTTAAATAACAGAATAAAAGCGAGAATCAAGCCCTGAATAATACTGGGCAACGTGAGGTTTTTGTAAAAGGCAAAAGCCCAGCGCTTGGCGCTTACCTGAGTCCATACAAAAGCAATACGTCCCACCTGTGCATTTTTAGAAGGCAGTAGTTTCATCTTGCACCCTAGCTCAGGGCAAACCCCTGGTTGGTTATACACGATGTGGTCAGCGTTGCAACCACAGGGAGGACAGTAATAATAAGTTGGTTTTTGGGCTTGGATAGCTGAGTCAGCCTGAGCAAATACCTGTACAGGTAAGGCAGTAACAAACACCAGCCACCAAACACACACGACTTTAAAAACTGTATGCATGCCCAAATGTATACAAAAACTCAGTGATTTATTTCACGCTGATCAAACCACTCTTGTTGTGAGGCAGTGTGGATTGTTTGCAACGCGTGCTTCTCTATTTTTTGTTGTGCTTTCATGATCGCCTTGGTAACCATACTGTGGGCAATGCTTTCATTTTCATCCATTCCCATGCTTTCCATCATGCTTATGATGCGGTCGCTACCAAATAGTTGCATAAAAGGCTCATCGAGCGAGGTAAAAAAACAAATAGGGGCATTGGGTAAGTAATCTTTGATTTGCTGCAATACCTCCTGGTCGCGTTCATATGCTGGGTAGTGTTCCGAAACAATTACTTGTAATTGGTTGCCCTGGGCAAGGTATTGAGGCAATGTACTGAGTTGTGACAAGTTGTGGGCATTGATTACAAAAATATTGGTGGGGTTGGTCACCATGTCGCTTGCTTCTATAGTCTGGTGCGATACCTCAAGCTTTTCCAACATGAGTTGCACCTCCTGTTGGGTATTATCAAAGTGGTGCACAATCAATGCATTGGTGCCTGCTTCGGTTATTTTTTCCAGAAACCTGTACAATCCCTTAAACTTCGCAACTTTGCTTATCCATACTTTGTCGTCAGCTTGTATTCCTTTTTTCTTTTTTTTTAAAAACATTGTGGTGGTAATTTGATTTAGACAACGTTCAGTGGGGTCTAAAATAATGAATAAAAAACGTTTGCCTGACCAATTAGGCAAACGTTTGACTCAACGTGTCTTAAGATACGCATTTTTTGGCAAGAAGCCTAAATTTAACGCCTATGACGACGCGGTGGGGCTATTTTTTTAAGTGTTGCCTTTTGTTTGTCGGTAAGCTGATTTTTAATCCTGATCATAAGCCTCAGTTGTTGCTTTTTGATTTGGCGCTCAAGCGCAAGTATTTTTTCAAGCTGTAGAAGGGCTGCTTTTTCATTTACCTTGGTTTGTTGGGTAAGCGTATGCATTTTTTCCATTTCCCGGTGCAACGCCCACTGCAACTTGTTGAACTCTGCCTGAGTACGTTGCATTTCGTTGCTGATATATTGTTGCTGGCTTGTAGTCAAGCCTATTTTTTGCTGATTTTGCATGACCATTTCTGGTGGAAAAAAACCTTGTTTTAAATGAGGTTGACGGGGGCGGCTACGGTGTTGGTTAGGTGGTTGTGCCCAGCCAATTTGTACCAAACCCAATGCTAGAATAAATAGAGTAAAAAACTTTTTCATAGATTTTATCATTTGGAAGCCCCTGTGCCTTTAGGCTCGGGGAGGAAAAATGATTGGCTTTGCCAAACTTTAACCTTTTTGTTGAATATATTTTGCAATGTTCTCCTTGGATACATTACCAATACTATAGGCAAAATATCCATCTGACCAGAACGTTTTTTCTTTCCAAAAATGCTTTGAAAGGAGATCAGAATGATCACTTCTCCATATCCCAAATGTGGATATTTGCTTGAATAATCTTACAATCTCCAATATGGATTTTGTTGGCGAATGCCTAATAAGCAAATGAATATGGTCTTTATCCACCTCCATTTCCACAATTTCAAGCTTATATTTTAAGGCAATTGAATGAAACACACTTTTGATATACCCACCTACTTTGATGAGCAAATGTTTTCGGTATTTGCACACAAAAATTAGCTTGCTGTGATTTTCGGTTGTACATTCCATGTGGTTGATTTTTTAAACGAAAATGGGGTTACTTTTTTGAGTGCTACCGACTTGTTGATCTCCTTCAGAATCACCCTTGAATTTTTATTGTGGGTGCCTTTCACCGTAAATTTTTCGCCTTCAAAAATGACTTTGTCATTGGGTTGGTACGCAGACTTTCCTTTTCTGATGGCCACACGACCTTTTGATACTGTAGCATCTCTAAATACTCGTAAATTTTCACCATTTAGGCTTTTATTCCTGGTTCTTCTACCACAATCCAGCATAGCTCCTTTTACAATCCCCCCAGTTCTTATATCTACTACTTTTTTGTCATAGAACTTGGAAAGTGACCTATTTGAAAGCCTGTTTTGTTCAATGTTGTAGGTATAGACTGATCTTTTGTGCCTGCTTGTCCCTCCTGCAATGATAAAAGCATCATTGGCATGAGATTTTTCAATGTTGTTTTTAACCCTACCGGACTTGGTTATGTAGCCAAAGGTAATGCTGGTGTTAGTAATGTCTTTACACTTCTGGTAGATCATCCACTTGACCGTAGACATAAAAGTAGCACCTATAGAGGTGCTTACTTTCTTGCCATTCTTGCACCAATCCCATAGAAATCCCCCTTTCTTGTGATTGGCTGAAGTATGACATTTGGTACACAAGGTGATCAAGTTGTTTGGCGTATCTCCACCACCCATAGACTTAAAAACTATGTGGTGAACCTGTAGTATTTTCCCTTTGTATTTGTTCTTACAATCAGGATTTTGGCAACTATGCTTATCCCGGTGCAATACATATTCTCGGATGTTCCAAAAACCTTCCTGTTCACCTTTCTGGTACTGCTTTCCTTCAATATCAGGGTTTTTGATCTTTTGGATGTCAAAATTTGCAACTTCCAGCACTACACCCGAAACTGGCAAACAATCCTGAACCTGTTCAACGAGCCGAATTTGAGAATCCAGTTTGTGCTGAATACTTGGAGCCAGTATGGGTTTTGATGACTTTCTGTTGTCAAACCTAGGCTTTCGGTATCTCAACCTTTGCCTTCTGATTCTTCGGTATTGAGATTTTTCCAATAGCCTGTCTTTTTGTCCCCTAAGAAGCTTCAATTCTCCTGAAATCAACTCTTTTGAATCAGTCACTACAGAAAAACCAACATTGGCATATCCCAAATCTACACCCAAGGTGCATTGCTGCACATACTCAGTAGAATCATACTTGAGTTGAATGGTGAAAGGAGCATACTTTACCACAAAAGCCTTTTTGTACCGAAGCAGTTTTCGAGCCTTGGCATTGGCGGTAGGCATCAGAGCCTTCCCGTTTTTGCTTTTTACATACACCATATTTTTAAAACTTAAAGTTTAAATAAGCTCACCCGAAG